>CAVGBV010000021.1:6580-17064 GCA_963627615.1 Alloprevotella sp. | reverse complement strand
CAGTGAGACGGTGCCGCCGGAAAAGGACGTGCCGGAGGAGGATTTTTGGGTATTTGATGAGCTGCCGTTCTGGTTTAACGGGAAGGGCGTCATCAACGGCCAGCGAAGCGTCCTGAAGAGCTGCGACGCCAAGGGACAAAAGATAGAGTCCCTGACCAGGCCTCCGTTTCAGTTGTCGGATTTCGCGGTATCTCCCAGTAAGGAGCGGTATGCCTGGTGCGGTTCGGTATTGAAAGATGTGGAGAAACATGGCAGTGAACTCTATCTCTCGGATAGGACGGAGCCGATCAAGGTTGGCGAGGAGACGGAGATCTATAACCTCTGCTATATAGATGAAGACCATCTGTTTTTTACCGGACAGAGCTATGAATGGCCGGGCAGAAGTCCGAGATATTATGTATATGAATATTCTGCGGGTCTAGTCCGGGAGCTGCCGTATCAGGATGCGGCGCCTTCCTCTACAGTAGGGACGGACGCGGCGTATGGCGGCGGAGAGAAGATGACAGCGCGGGACGGTTGGCTGTATTTCCTGAAAACCTGCTGGAATCATGCGCAGCTGTGCCGGATGGATCTGGAAGGAAACCTTGAAGTGCTGTGCGACCGCCCGGGACAGATCTCATCCTTTGCTGTGACACAGGATAGAATCTATATGACGGCGATGCGGGATATGCATCTGGCGGAGCTGTACTGCCTGGACCTGAAGGATGGCGGCGAAGCGCAGCGCTCTCATCTGAACGACGCGTATCATGCGGAGCATGAATTGAGCTGCCCAGAGTATTTTACTTTCCGGAATCAGGCCGGGATCGAGCTGGAAGGCTTTGTATTGAAGCCGGCGGGATATGAGCCGGGTAAAAAATATCCGGGCGTACTGGAGATGCACGGCGGGCCCAAGGTGGTCTTTGGCGAGGCGTTTCATCATGAGATGCAGTGCTTTGCTTCACAGGGATATTTTGTGTTCTACACCAATCCCCGGGGGAGTGACGGCAGAGGCGAAGATTTTGCCAATGTGACCGGAAAACTGGGACAGATCGATTATGAGGACTTTATGGACTTTACGGATGAGGTCCTGCGCCGGTATCCGGACCTGGACGCAGAGCGGATTGGCATCTGCGGAGGCTCTTACGGCGGCTTCATGTGCAACTGGATGGTCGGGCACACGCATCGTTTCGCGGCAGCGGCATCCCAGCGCAGTATATCCAATTACTTTACCAAGTCCCTGTGTACGGATATCGGATTCAATCACAACATGGCGCAGTTGGAAACAGATCCTTGGCATGATTTTCAAAAGGTATGGGCCAATTCCCCGTTGAAATACGCGCCGGAAGCGACGACTCCTACACTCTTTATTCAGTCGGATGAGGATTACCGCTGCTGGATGAGCGACGCGGTGCAGATGTATACAGCGCTGCAGATGAACGGAACGCCGACCCGCATGGTTTTGTTCCACGGAGAGAATCATGATCTGTCGAGAACGGGTAAGCCGCATTCCAGAATTCAGCGTCTGACAGAGATCGGAGGATGGTTCCGGAAGTATCTGCTGGAACGGTAAAATTTTGTGAAAAAATGCGTGAAGCTATTTACAGATTCACGAAAAAATGCTAAAATAACGATAGGTATTGCAAGATGCCTTTTGTTTGCATGGCGTCTTTCGGAATACAAATCAGGGCAGGAGGGACCTGCTCAGGAAGAAAGGATGTTTTCAAATGGCTAGAAAGATGAAAACGATGGATGGTAACCACGCATCGGCACATGCGTCTTACGCATATACCGATGTTGCGGCGATCTACCCTATCACCCCGTCATCTGTAATGGCAGAAGCAACGGATGAGTGGGCAACTGCCGGAAGAACCAACATTTTTGGCCAGACTGTACAGGTAACAGAGATGCAGTCTGAGGCAGGCGCTGCCGGAACCGTACACGGCTCCTTGGCTGCAGGTGCTCTGACGACGACCTATACGGCTTCTCAGGGTCTGCTGCTGATGATCCCTAACCTGTATAAGATCGCAGGTGAGCAGCTGCCGGGCGTATTCAATGTTTCCGCACGTGCACTGGCAAGCCATGCACTGTCTATTTTCGGCGATCATTCTGACGTATACGCATGTCGTCAGACCGGATGCGCGATGCTGTGTGAGTCCAGCGTACAGGAAGTTATGGACCTGACGCCGGTTGCGCATTGCTCCGCGATCAAGGGAAGAATTCCGTTTATTAACTTCTTTGATGGTTTCCGTACTTCTCATGAGATTCAGAAGATTGAGACATGGGATTATGAGGATCTGAAGGATATGGTAGATATGGAGGCTGTTGAGGCATTCCGTAAGCATGCTCTGAACCCCAATCATCCATGTCAGAGAGGTTCCGCGCAGAACCCGGATATCTTCTTCCAGGCAAGAGAAGCATGTAATCCGTTCTACGACGCTCTGCCGGCGATTGTTCAGACTTACATGGACAAGGTAAATGAGAAGATCGGTACGGACTATAAGCTGTTCAACTACTATGGAGCTCCGGACGCGGAGAAGGTTATCATCGCGATGGGTTCCGTATGTGATACAATCGAGGAGACGATCGACTATCTGGTAGCTAAGGGCGAGAAGGTCGGTGTTGTAAAGGTTCGCCTGTACAGACCGTTCTCTGCTGCTGCTCTGGTAGACGCGATTCCTGAGACTGCCAAGGTTATCAGTGTTCTGGATAGAACCAAGGAGCCGGGCGCTCTGGGCGAGCCTCTGTATCTGGATGTTGTCGCTGCTCTGAAGGGCACCAAGTTTGATCAGGTTAAGATTCTCTCCGGCCGTTATGGTCTGGGTTCCAAGGATACGACTCCGACACAGATCGTTGCCGTATATGAGAACACAGAGAAGGAAAAGTTCACGATCGGTATCGAGGATGATGTAACGCATCTGTCTCTGCCGCTGGGCGAGCAGCTGATCACAACGCCGGAAGGCACGATCAACTGTAAGTTCTGGGGTCTGGGCGCAGACGGTACCGTTGGTGCGAACAAGAACTCCATCAAGATCATCGGCGACAACACCGATATGTACGCACAGGCGTATTTTGATTATGATTCCAAGAAGTCCGGCGGTGTGACCATGTCTCATCTGCGTTTCGGACATACTCCGATCAAGTCCACATACCTGATCCGTAAGGCTAACTTCGTTGCATGTCATAACCCGGCATACATCCGTAAGTATAACATGGTTCAGGAACTGGTAGACGGAGGCACCTTCCTGCTGAACTGCGCATGGGATGCTGAGGCGCTGGAGACGCATCTGCCGGGTCAGGTTAAGAAGTTCATCGCTGAGCATCATATCAAGTTCTACACCATTGACGGTGTTAAGATCGGTATTGAGACCGGAATGGGACCGACTCGTATCAATACGATTCTGCAGTCCGCATTCTTCAAGCTGGCGAATATCATTCCTGAGGACAAGGCAATCGAGCTGATGAAGGCTGCTGCCAAGGCAACGTACGGCCGCAAGGGCGACGATGTCGTTATGAAGAACTGGGCAGCGATCGAAGAAGGCGCAAAGCAGGTACATGAGGTTCAGGTACCGGAGAGCTGGAAGGATTGCGAAGATGAGGGCCTGGATTTCGTACAGGTAACCGGCGATCGTAAGGATGTTGTTGATTTTGTAAATAACATTCAGGCTAAGGTAAACGCACAGGAAGGAAATACTCTGCCTGTATCTGCGTTTAAGGATTATGTAGATGGTTCTACTCCGTCCGGATCTTCCGCTTTCGAGAAGCGTGGTATCGCGGTAAATGTTCCGGTATGGACACCTGAGAACTGTATTCAGTGTAACTTCTGTTCTTATGTCTGCCCGCACGCTGTTATTCGTCCGGCCGTTATGACCGAGGAAGAAGCAGCCAAGGCTCCGGCAAACACCAAGAAGGTACCGATGACCGGTATGCCGGGATATTACTTCGCGGTTACCATCTCCGCTCTGGATTGTACCGGATGCGGATCCTGCGCAAATGTCTGCCCGGGTAAGAAGGGTGAGAAGGCGCTGGTAATGCAGGGCCTTGAGGCGAACAGAGCTGAGCAGGATGTATATGATTACGCTCAGACGCTGGCTGAGAAGCCGGAAGTTCTGGCTAAGTTTAAGGATACAACCGTTAAGGGCAGCCAGTTCCATAAGCCGCTGCTGGAGTTCTCCGGCGCATGCGCAGGCTGCGGCGAGACCCCGTATGCTAAGCTGGTAACACAGCTGTTCGGCGATAGAATGTATATTGCCAACGCAACCGGTTGTTCTTCTATCTGGGGTAACTCTTCTCCGTCTACTCCGTATACGGTCAACGCAAAGGGACAGGGCCCGGCATGGTCTAACTCTCTGTTTGAGGATAACGCCGAGTTTGGTTATGGTATGTTCCTGGCTCAGAAGGCTCTGCGTACAGGCCTGAAGGAGAAGGTTGAGGCTGTGGCTGCTTCCGAGAACACAACTGAGGAAGTTAAGGCTGCTGCTCAGGAATACCTGGATACTTTCAATAACGGTTCCACCAATGCTGCTGCTGCAGACAAGCTGGTTGCCGCTATTTCCGGATGCGATTGTGAGACCTGCAAGGAGATCGTTAAGAACAAGGACTTCCTGGCTAAGAAGTCCCAGTGGATCTTCGGCGGTGACGGATGGGCCTATGATATCGGATTTGGCGGTCTGGATCATGTGATCGCTTCCGGTCAGGATGTAAATATCCTGGTATTCGATACCGAGGTTTATTCCAATACCGGCGGTCAGTCTTCCAAGTCCACCCGTACCGGTGCGATCGCACAGTTCGCTGCTGCCGGTAAGGAGACCAAGAAGAAGGATCTGGCAGGCATTGCTATGAGCTACGGCTATGTATATGTAGCACAGGTAGCGATGGGCGCCGATTACAATCAGTGCCTGAAGGCCTTCCAGGAGGCTGAGAGCTACAACGGACCGTCCATCATCATCGCATATGCTCCTTGTATCAACCATGGTATCAAGAAGGGCATGAGCAAGGCGCAGACAGAGGAAAAGCTGGCTGTAGAGTCCGGATATTGGAACAACTTCCGCTTTGATCCTCGCAAGGCTGCTGAAGGCAAGAATCCGTTCAGCCTGGACAGCAAGGCTCCGACCAGCGATTATAAGGAGTTCCTGATGGGTGAAGTTCGTTATGCATCTCTGGCTAAGGCGAATCCGAGCAGAGCTGAGAAGCTGTTTGGCAAGTCTGAGTCTGAGGCGGTTGCGAAGTATGCATATCTGCAGAAGCTGCAGAAGATGTACGCACCGGATGAGGCGTAAGCGCAATTTACAGATTACAATATCGGAAAGTCCGTATGGACTTTCCGATATTTTTTTGCTATAATGAAGGAAATACTACTGAATCCGGAGGAAACAGCATGAAGGGATATCGTATATTTCGAAACACTGAGTGGACAGGCGACTTCGGACGTCCGACAGAGATCGCGGTAGAGAATCTGAAGCGCGACATGTCGCAGGTTCTGACCGCGGATGGCCCCAAGCGCTGCGTACAGCTGTTGACAGACGCGGACATAGAGGCAGAAGGTTGGAGAATCGAATCAGAAGAAAAATCACTGCGGATCTACGCGTCAGAAGAATTGGGCTGGGTCTATGCGCTGTACTATATCAGTGAGCATTTTCTGGGAGTGGCGCCCATGTGGTTCTGGAACGATCAGGAGCCGGTGCAGAAAGAGTGTGCGGTGATTCCGGAGGGCGTCCTGCATTCCACACCTTGCCGGGTACGTTACCGGGGCTGGTTTATCAACGATTTTCAACTTTTGATGGGTTGGACAGAACAATATCAGTCTGAGGAATATGTCTGGGCCAGAATCTATGAGACCGTTCTGCGGCTGGGCGGAAATATGATGATTACAGCCTCCTACAGAGATCTGAATCGGGCGAAGGAGCTCCTGGCGGAGTATGGAATGTATATCTCACATACACATAATGAAGCGTTGGGCGCGGAGAACTTTTCAGTGCGCTGGCCCAAGCTGGTGGCTTCTTATGATAAGTATCCGGAAAAATTTGAAGAGCTGTGGCGGGAAGCCGTGGTGCGCCAGAAGGATTATCGACTGATATGGGCCGTCGGGTACCGGGGACAGGGAGACTGCAGCTTCTGGGAAAGCGATCCGTCGTATGATACGGATGCCAAACGGGGAGACGCGATCGGCCGCGTCATTCGGCGTCAGATGGAGATCGTCCGGGAGTATGTCAAGGATCCGGTGTTTTGTACCAATCTGTACGGAGAGATGACAGAGCTGTACCGTAACGGAACGCTTGTGCTGCCGGAGGAAGTGATCAAGATCTGGGGAGACAGCGGATACGGTAAGATGGTATCCAGGCGTCAGTGTAATCTCAATCCCAGAACAGACGCCATGCCGCGTAAGGGAACCGGGAGAAACGGAATGTATTATCATGCTTCTTTTCATGATCTGCAGGCCTCCAATCATTTGACGATGAGTCCCAATCCGACAGAGTTTTTGGCAAGAGAGCTGGAAGAGTGTTTTGAGAATGGCGGAGATGACTATCTGATCATCAATTGCGGAAGCGTAAAGCCTCATATCTATACACTGGATCTGATGGCCAAGCTCTGGAGAGACGGCAAGGCGGATGTCCAGACGCACGCGGCAGAGTACGCGAAAACATATTATGGAACGCATTGGCAGAAAATCGGTGAATTACTTCCGAGATTCGCGGAACTGACGCCGCAGTATGGTCCTCATACGGATGAACGGGGCGGAGAACAGCTCTATCATTATAACGCAAGATACCTGTCGCAGGCGCTTATGGCAGGACGCACGGAGAAGGGAGTGCAGGCGCTCTTCTGGCTTGCCGGAGATGTACCGCTGTCAGAGCAGGCAGCCAGGATCGAGAAGATCTGTGAGAGCGCGATGGATCGGAGCGACGCCTATTATAAGGAGTGCAAGGCACTTTTGGAAGAGCTTCAGGGGGCAGAGCGCAAGCTGTATGAAGAGTCTTTCTGGGTGCAGGTTGAGCTGCAGAACAGTGGTCTGCACGGACTCTATCATATATGCCGCGCGGTGCAGGAGAAGATTGCCGGATATGGCTCCAGAGCTTTTGTTCACGCATGGCAGGCAGGAAAATATTATCACCGGGGATATGAGTGTATGCAGGAGATGTCCCGCGGCAAATGGAAGGGAATCTATGATCAGGATAGTCTGACCAATGTCGAGATTACCTGTATTACGGCAGATGTTCTGCGCGGATGGCTCCGAATCTGTGAAGAGGGGGAGTACTATACCGGATGGGAAAAGGAATATCTGATGGATCCGGATGACCAGAGAATTATCGGAAGCTTTAATATCTACAAGGCGCTGTCCGATGAGGAGCTGGCGCAGGGAATGCTGAACAAGTACAGTCAATTAGGCGGACAGTGCAAATATATGGTGCAGTAAACCGCTGAAAATAAAGGGAGGGTATAGAATGGATTGGATTCATATGCAGGTGGACTCTGAGGCGGCCAGAACACCGCTGCCTCTGGATGTGCTGGTTCCGGACGCGGAGCAGAAGGGACCGTACAAGGCAGTGTTTTTGCTGCATGATCTGGCGGGCAATAACACTTCGTGGATGCGGAGCGTCCCGCTGGAGAGGTATCTGGGAGAGATGGGAGCGGTACTGGTAATGCCGTCCTGCCTCAACAGTTTTTATGTGAATATGTATTATGGATATGATATGCAGGATTATCTGGTTCGGGACCTGGTCAAGATGTGTGAAACCTGGTTCCGGATGGATGCCCGGCGTGAAGCGCGGCTGATTGCCGGAATCGGGATGGGAGGCTATGGCGCGGTCCATACCGCTCTTGCGGCACCGGATGTATTCGGAGCCGCCGTCTCCATTGATGGAATGCTCGATCCGGGCCGGTTCTATGATTCTCCGCTGCCCGCCATTAAGATGGAAGATGTATTTGGACCCAAGGAATACTATGAACGCAGTCCTCACAAGCTGGCCAATGCCGCGGCAGCGCTGGCGCATAACCCGGCGAACCGTCTGTATCCGGAGATCACGCTCTGCGGAGAAGGAGACGGACAGGAGGAGCTGCTGCAGGCACTCCGTGAATCTGGAATCCACGCGGAAGCTGCTTATGATGAAGATCCGATGGCTGTACTGGCAGAGAAAGTGAGGTTGATGTAAGATGGCATATATGGAGTTGAATCTGTATTCCCGTGTACTGAATCTGGATATTCCGGTCTCGATGATTCTGCCGCAGCGGCCGGAGGAGCCGCTCAAGACAATCTGGCTGTATCATGGTTCCACCGGAGACCATACGTTGTGGGCGCGATATACCAATCTGGAACGGTATGCAAGGGAGAGAAACCTCGCGGTTGTGATTCCGACAGCGCATAAATCCATGTTTACCAATATGGTCCATGGTCAGGAATATGGAACCTTCCTGGGAGAAGAGCTGGTTGCCAGGCTGCGACAGATCTTCCCGTGCCTGTCCGAACGCAGGGAAGACAACTATGTGGGCGGATTGTCCAACGGAGCCTATGGCGCATTCCGCATCGGACTGCGTTATCCGGAGACATTTGGCGCAATCGGAGCATTTTCCGGCGGAGACGCGGGGGATCAGTATTTCACCGATGACGGCACATACCGCGGCCGCCGCCATGTGTTGGTCTTTGGCGAGGGATGCCCAGCCGAGAGTGAGCATGGCGTAAAATATCTGGCACGGAGGCTGACAGAGGCAGGCGGACCCTTCCCGCGGATCTATCATGCGGCAGGCGCCCTGGAGCCGGCCGGAAGCGGCGATGGTTTGACTTCATTCTTTAAGGATCTGCCTTTTGAATACAAGTTTGAGGTCTTCCCGGGAGTGGCGCATGAGTGGAAGCTGTGGGATCAGGCAGTGTACCGCTATATCAACGACTTCCTGGGCATCCGTCCGGTAACGGAAAGGTATTATCTCTAAAGCTGCTGAAGGTAGGCGGTCGGTGTCAGGCCGGTAAATTTGCGGAACACCTGGCTGAAATACTGAGGGTTATTGCCATAGCCTACCCTTTGCGCGATTTCATAAATCGTGTACGAGTGTTCCTGAAGCAGGGAAACAGCCTGTTCAATGCGGATTCGATTCAAAAAGGCAGAATAGCGTTCTCCGGTCTGGCGGAGAAACTGCTTGCTGACATAATCCACATTCATAAACAGTTGATTTTCTGCAATCCATTTTAGAGTCAGATCGGGGTCTTGATAGTGTGTTCGGGTATAAGTGATGCACTGTTCGATAAAGTGACTGGAAGCATGAGTGGGGGCGTATTGCACGCCCCTTCTTTTTTTATTGTTGCGGCATTCGTCAGCTGTTTGAGACAGTACATCGATCAGCTGACGGGGGTGACTGGGCTTCAATAAATAGTGACGGACACCATAGAGCATAGCCTTGCGGGCGTATTCAAATTCTTCGTAACCGGAGAGAATGATAAAGCAGATCTCGGGATTAAAGGCGTGCGCACGTTCGATCAATTCGAGGCCGGAGAGTCCGGGCATACGAATATCAATCAGGCAGAGATCCGGATTTTCATCGATGATTACATCCAGGGCTTCCAGACCGTTTTTGCAGACACCGATCAGATCCAAACCCAGGGACTGCCAGGGAATACTGGAAGCGATCGTTTCACGGATGATTTTTTCATCGTCAGCAATCATACATTTTAACATGAGCATCCTCCTGTTCTATGGATCAGGTCATGGGTAGAAATGGCAGCAGAATCTCGACAACAGCCATTTCGTTTTGGTTGTAAATTTTAATGCCGTATTGTTCGCCGTAAGTAAGCTGAATCCGCTGTTGGATATTGTTCAGGCCAATGCCGAAACCGTGAGCAGGACCTTTCTGATGGAGCTGATCGATTGTATCACAGGAAAAGGCGGAACCTGTATTGCGGACATAGATCCGGATGAATGGCTTTTGAACGAGGATTTCTACAGTGATTTCGCAGGCATCAATCATTTCTTCTAATGCATAACGGATCGCATTTTCCACCAGGGGTACCAGCGTCATCTTGGGCAGTTGACAATGAAGAACTTCTTCAGGGGCCGATAGATGAAAAATCAGGCGGTCGGCATAGCGTAGTTGTTGAATGCTGATATAATCCTGCAGAAGTCCTAGTTCCTGACGAAACGTCAGAGTTGAGGAGTCAGACAGGCTGGAGCGCAGGATGTTGCCCAGCGCATGGACAATGCTGGGAATATGCTTTTCTCCGGCAGCCTGAGCGTACCATGTGATGGATTCCAAAGTATTGTAGAGAAAATGCGGATGAATCTGATGCTGTAGATCTCGCAGCTTGGCATCCCGAATCAATAGCTGCTTGACATAATTGTCATTGATCAGAATTTGTAGGCGGCTGGCCATAGTATCTAGCTGTTCGTGGGCTTCTCCCAGTTCATCGTGACGGCGGGAGTAGTCATAGCCATAGTCACGCGGTTCAAATTGTCCTAGACTGTAGGCGTCCATTTTTTGCCGAAGCGTACTGAAATGCACAGTGATTCCTCTTAGAATATAGT
>CAVGBV010000021.1:0-6570 GCA_963627615.1 Alloprevotella sp. | reverse complement strand
GAATATAGTTTGCCGCAAGGAAAATGCAGCAGGAAGAGATTAGAATGATTGTGACGACAGTTCCGCGGAGTAGGCGGATGGTATGGGAAACAGTAGCATAGGAGACAAGATAATAATAATTCCAATTCAAAAATCCTGCGTTATGAGAAACAGAGAAATAGGGTTCGCCATCTACAGATACAATGCCGTAATCTCCCTCCAATTCACGCAGTGCGGGAAGGAGAGATTCGCTGCCGGGCGTACTGGAGAAGCAGGCAGTCTGATCCGGCGAGGCCAGAAGCAGACGGGGCGATAGAGAAGCGTTGGAGGCAGCCAAGTCTTTGAGTAACCTCGGGATATTGATCCGCAAGACAATGGTTCCGAGGGGCTGGAAGGCAAAGCGGTCAATTCGCCGGATGAAACGGCTCATATAGAGGCCTTCTGGATCTTCCGGGTTAAGTGACAAGCAGGTGGAGCCTGGATGCTCAGAAGCAGCTGCCATAAAGGTCTGGGCGGTTTCCAGTGAGAGTGTAGCGGATATGGGATAATACTGTGCATAACGGAGCTGGCGATCACCATAAAAGATAGAGATAAAAGAAACATAGGGCGCGGCATCACAATAATCGGAGAGCGTCCGAAGAAGAGAAGCGGCCGCAACGGAATCAGAGGGGGTGCGGGTCCACTGCCGTAAGGTATTCAAAAAAGAACTGTCGGATAATAGAAGGGAGAGAAGATCCTCAATAGAGGAAAGCGTGGTGTTAAAACGTTCCGCACCATAATGCAGTGCTTCGGAAGTCGAGTTATACAGGAGTTTGTTTGATTCTTGCTGCTGTAGGGAAAGGGCAAGCAGAGCAAAAAGGTTGCTGCAGAGTATGCAAAGAATCATAAGCAGGGAAAGCTTGGAACGAATAGTACGAAAATGTGCCATAGAAGAACACCTCCTATGTGTAATTTAAACATATTATACAATGCATTCTGGAAAATGAAAAGAAATATCGGTGAAAAAGACTGTTTTTTGTTAGAACAAGTCAGTTTTTACTATTTCTTTTTACCAAACCAGACAATATAATAAAGACAAAAGGAGGGATGGACAGTGGGAAAAAGTTCGCGGACACGGTATTGGAAAAAACTACGAAACGATATTTTTCGGGACCGATGGTTGTATCTATTGATTCTGCCGGGAATTGTCTGGTATCTGATCTATCGCTATCTGCCCATGGCCGGATTGAGCCTGGCGTTTCATGAGTACGATATCAAGGGTGGCATGTTCGGCGGAGAGTATGTAGGATTAAAATATTTCCACTATATATTTTTTGAACATCGAAATTTTTGGCAGTTGGTTCGCAACACTTTGCTGATCAATGTATATAAGTTGATCTTCTATTTCCCGGTGCCAATCTTATTTGCCATGTTCCTGAATGAGATTCTGAGTGATGGCTATAAGCGGGTATTGCAAACGCTGATCTACTTGCCTCATTTTGTATCCTGGGTTGTATTCGGCAGTATTATCATCACATTTTTGAACCCTTCTGAGGGAATCGTAAACCAGATTATCCAGATCTTTGGTGGAAAGCCTATTTTTTTCATGAGTGATCCAAAATATTTTCGCGGTATTGTCATTCTGTCGGATATTTGGAAAGAGGCTGGATATGGGACAATTATCTATTTGGCGGCGATCACCGGGATCGATCCTTCACTCTATGAGGCAGGTAAGATCGACGGCGCGACACGCTGGCAGGCTATGCGGTATATCACATTGCCATGTATCTCGGAGACGATCGTTGTCATGCTGCTGCTGGACATCGGCAGGATCATGAATGTAGGATTTGATCAGATCTATGTGTTGGCCAATAGTGCTGTCTACAGCACGGGCGATGTGATCAGTACCTATGTATATCGACTCGGTATCGGAAATGGGCGCTTCAGTCTGACAACCGCTATCGGTTTGTTCCAGTCCGTCATTGGATTTGTCATGATCGTAAGCTGCAATGCCCTGAGCCGCCGTTTTGCGGATAAAGGTCTGTGGTAAGGAGGTGCGATATGAAGAAAAAGAAGCATATCAAGGGGACGGTGGACGGCGTTGTGATCACAAGTTATATTGTGATGACGATATTCGCAGTGTTATGTTTTTTCCCATTTTATTATATTTTTGTCGTCTCTATCAGTGATCCGGAACGGGTGCGGGAGGGAGCGATGATTCTGTATCCGCAGGGCTTTTCTCTGGAAGCATACAAGGTTACGCTGACGCATGCAAGATTCTATTCCTCACTTAGAGTGTCTGTGGTTCGTACACTGCTTGGTACTCTGTTGGGAGTGGCCTTTTCCAGCGCGTTGGCCTATGGGATCTCCAGACCCTATTTACGGGGAAGAAAATGGCTGACATTATTCCTGGTTTTTACCATGCTTTTTAACGGAGGAATGATCCCCACCTATTTAGTGGTGCGCTATACAGGGTTGATTGACACGTTATGGGCGCTGATTATTCCCAATATGATCAATACATTTAATGTGATTGTATTGATCAATTTCTTTCGGGCGGTTCCAGCTGAGCTAGAGGAATCTGCCAAAATTGACGGGGCCAATGATCTTATCATTTTTGTCAAGATTATGATTCCGGTGGCTATGCCGTCCATTGCAACGATTACATTGTTTGTCGCGGTGTACCATTGGAACACATTGATGGATGGAATTCTCTATATCAATACATCATCGAAAAAACCGCTGCAGGTATATCTTAATGATATTGTCGTCGCAGGGCAGACAGAAGATATGTTTCAGGATTCTGCCTCGCGGTGGATGCCGACGCTGTCATTGAAGACGGCTACCATTTTTGCCTCTACACTGCCGATTCTGATCGTATACCCCTTTTTACAGAAGTATTTTGTAAAGGGTGTCATGGTCGGCTCAGTGAAAGGATAAATCATTTACAGGAAAGGAGCAGTAACATGAAAAAAGGGATGACGTGGATGCTGATCGTAGTTCTGCTGCTGAGTATGGCGGCAGGATGCAGCGGAGGAACGCAGCAGGAGGGGAGCAAGACGGAAGGCTCTAAGGCACAGCAGACCTCCAGAGAGGAACAAAGTGGGCCGGTTGAGGATAAGCCGATCGCACTTAGCTTTCTGTGTCAGATTAATGTAGATACAGAGGGATATGATGTCAACGATAATCCGTATATTAATTATATTCGGGAAGCCAACCACCTGGATATTACTGTGATCAGCGAGAGTGCGGATTATGCCAGCAAGGTAATGACCGTCATGTCATCCGGTACTTTGCCGGATTATGTGCAGCTGACCAAGGCACTGTACTTCCAGTTTGCGGAACAGGGGATCCTGTTGCAGCTGGACGGCATGTTAGATGAAGCTGAATATCCGCATCTGATGTCCGGTATCGGTCAGGAAGAATGGGAGTATTCCAAAGTGAACGGGGGAATCTATGGCGTACCGTTCGTTCGGTACGACACGACGCCTTATATCTCTTACGCAAGAAAAGACTGGCTGGATAAGTTGGGAATTGATCCGGAGTCTCTCAAGACGGTAGAAGATTACTATAATATGCTGTATGCTTTTACTTACGGAGATCCGGACGGCAATGGTGTAGATGATACCTACGGACTGTCCAGTTGTACCGGAGGCAAAGCGATGGGAAGCGTTGCCGAACGATATATGGGAATGCTCTTCCAGGATGCATTTGACGCGGCCAAGATTCAGGTTGTGGACGGCGAAGTGCTACCCAACTATGTACTGGATGGTTATAAGGATTATCTGAAGTTCCTGGCAAGGCTGTATGAGGACGGAATTATTGTGCCGGATTATATTACCAAGACACAGAAACAGACAGAAGAAGAGTTCAAAAATGGAAAATTCGGCGTATTGAATCTGTTCTGGTCCTTATCGGGATTGAATGAAATGCGGGATACTCTGTATCCGTTGGCGCCTCCGGAAAAGGTCGATGGTTCCGGACAATCCAAGTATGTGTACCAGACTCCGATTCGCCATTATATTGGAATTACGGAGCAGTGCGAACATCCGGAAGCGATTCTGGCACTCTATGATTGGTCAGAAACAGATGAAGGATCCGTCTATGTGCATGCGGGTGTTGAAGGATGGGATTATGACCGGGTAAACGGAGAAATTGTGATCCGCGAAGAGCGCGTAGGAATGAACTGGGCGTGGAGATTCCTGACATTGGGACATCAGAAGTCAGATGTAGATGAGCAGCTGCTTCCGATTCTTACACAGTCCTGGGGTGAGACAGCGATTGCACAGTTGAAGCTGTCGGAGAACTATGGAGTGAATGACGCGATCTATGTGGCATCCCCGATATTTGCAGAGCTGGCAGATTATGATCTGGATACCTATGTGGCGCAGTACAGAGATCAAGCTGTCATGGGACAGGTAGATATTGACGCGACATGGGAGAAGTATGTGAGCGACTGGCGCGCATCCGGCGGAGACGTCTGGGTTAAGCTGTATACGGACTGGTACAACAGTACGCAAAAATAAGGAGAAACATATGATTACGTTATTGAAGGATGATTTTCAGGAATTTTCCATCGGCGGATTCCCATATGATCCAGAACATTCTGCGATGGGGGAATATCATTATTACCCGGTTCAGGGATTTACCGGACAATGGTACGATCCGATAACAGGTTCTGCTTACCGCGGGCCTTCGTGGATTGTAACAGAGGATAGAGGGACGCATTACATGGAGCAGACCCGATTGTCTGCTCCGGGTCCCAGAGTTTCCTGCCCGACACTTGCGGCGGGGGAGAAGGACTGGAAAGACTATTCTGTTTCCGTTCAGATGCGACCGATGACGATTCAAGAGCGGACAGGAATTCTTTTTCGCTATCAGACTAGTCTGGCACACTATTGTTTATGTCTGGAAGAACAGAAGGCAAGAATTCTAAAGGTGGACAAGGATAAAACGAAGGTCCTTGCTGAGACCCCGTATGCGTATGACAGTGATCACCTATATCGGCTGGAGGTTTGCTGCAAAGGGGATACCTTCCGAGCTTCCATTGACGGACAAAGGGTTCTAACCGCGCAGGATGCAACGTATGGCGCGGGGTGTATCGCGCTTGCGGCCTATATGCCGGCACAGTATACGGATGTGTTGGTTCAGACGGAAGAAGCAGAGGGAGAACGGCTGGTTCTGGAGCGAAGAAAACACGAGGAGAGACTGGCACAGAAAAGAGCTTCTTATGCACAGCCCAGTCTTTGGAAAACCATTGACCTTAAGAATTTCGGCGCGGGCCGTCAGATTCGATTCGGACATCTGACAGGAACACAGGAAATGTTTTTTGTAATCGCGCAGCATCAAAAGAGGGTTTTCAAGGATAGATATTCGAATATCAGCTGTCTGACGGCAGTGAGTGTAGATACGGGTAAGGTTTTGTGGCAAAAAGGCGAGCCATCAGAACGCAAGGAACATCAATATTTGACGGCAGATCTGCCATTTCAGATTTATGATATTGACGGAGACGGAGTAGATGAGGTGATTCTTGCAAGGAATTTCCGGCTGATGATACTGGATGGACGTGACGGCAGCATTAAAAAGGAGGCTCCTACGCCGATACAGGATGATCCGCCGCAGCAGCTGTGCGGAATTGAGTTTGGCAAACATGCTTTTGACCGACTGAATGTGGACGCGATTCGTATCGTCAATGTATCAGGAAGCGCAAGGCCGGGAGAGATCTTGATCAAAGACCGTTATAGCCGGTTGTGGATCTATGATTCGGATCTGAAGCCGATCTGGAAGTTTACGCACAATAATACAGGACATTTCCCGTATGCATATGATTATAACGGAGATGGCCGAGATGAGATCTTTAGCTGTTACAATATGATTTCGGCGGAAGGAAAGCTGGAATGGGAGCTGCCGATTGATCGGGATCATACGGATGAGATCATCGTAGGGCCTATGGATCCGGACCGGGACGAGGTGATTGCCATTGTCTCTGGCTGGGAAGGTTTTATGATCGTGGATAAGCAAGGTAAGATTCTGGTTCGTGATATTAACGGACATGGACAGAGAATCAGTACCGGAAACTATTGTCCAGAGCGGCGAGGAATGGAAATCTGTACGACGACCTATTGGGGCAATCAGGGAATCCTTTATCTCTATGACTGCAAGGGCCAGGAGATCTGGCATCAGGAACCCTCCAGCAACGGAAATATCATTGCTCCGGTCAACTGGATGGGTGACGGGACAGAATTGATTCTGCTGAATGGAAGCGTCCGTTGGGGCGGAATGCTGGATGGGGAAGGAGATCGAGTCGTACTCTTCCCAGATGACGGACATCCGGAACTCTGTGCAGAGGTCATCGATTTGACAGGAGATGCAAGGGATGAGATCGTGCTGTGGGATGAAAAAAAGATGTATATCTACACACAGAATCGCCCTTGTACAGTACAGGATAAGGAATATCGGCCGGATAAATATCCACATTATAATGCTTCCAATTATCGAGGAGAGTATTCGTTCCCGAGATGGATGGAGAGGTAAAAAAGAGGAGCTGTCAGCGTTAGTGATATGTACCCCCAATACTGGACACCCAGTATTGGGGGTATTGCTATATGAAAT
>CAVGBV010000020.1:19573-32062 GCA_963627615.1 Alloprevotella sp. | reverse complement strand
AGACCGCCACACGGACGGTCTTTCAATCTTTATCACCTTATATCATTTTGAAATGTTTAAACGCCTTCATAATCATCTCTCGCTTCTCAGCCGGACAATTCGGCACCTATGTTGTAATTTTCACGTTTCTCAAAACCTAATTTACCTTTTACCTGAGCAATGTATAAATTTGTTACAGAAACATTATACTGTTCCTTAATCCATGCTTTAATCTCTGCATATGTCGCAGAACCCTTGATACCTTTGAGATATTCGTTGTCTTCCGGTTCATAATCAACATGAGCATACTCAACATTCTTATCGTTGACTATTTCCCTACCCAAAAGAACAACCGTCTCCACATGGCTCGTAAAAGGAAACATGTCTACCGGCTGTATCCTCTCGACGGCATACTTCTGTTCTGTCAGAATCTCCAGATCTTTGGCCAGGGACTCCGGATCACAGGATACATACACGACCCGTTTCGGTCCCAGCTTCATCAGAGACTGTAAAAAGACTGTACTGCTGCCGCTGCGCGGCGGATCCATCAGCACCACATCCGCTGAACTTCCTTCTTCGGCCATTTTCAGCATAAATTCTCCGGCATCGCCCTGATAGAACTCTGCCCGGTTCAGACCATTCTCCTGCGCGTTGCGCTTGGCATCCCGCACAGCATCCGGATTCAGTTCCACGCCGATCACCTTTTTGGCATGACGTGCCGCGATCAATCCAATGGTTCCGATTCCGCAGTAGGCATCGATCACTGTCTCTCTCCCTGTCAGTCCCGCGTATTCCATGGCTGTCTGATACAGGACCTCTGTCTGCACTGGGTTCACCTGATAGAAGGACTTCGGAGAGATCCGAAACGTACATCCGCACAATGTATCCCGGATCATCCCCGGGCCATACAGAATGTTTTCTCGCTCTCCCAGCACCATACTGGTCTTTTTGGAATTGATATTCTGAACCAGTGTCGTAATCTCCGGATGCAGCTTTCGAAGGGCCTTGACAAAGTTATTCTTAGACGGCAGCACGCTCTGCCCCGTCACCAGAATCACCATGATCTCTCCGCTGGTAAAGCCTCTGCGTACCAATACATGCCGAATCAGGCCGAAACCGGTATCTTCATTATATACTGTATACTTAAAAGAGCGCATCAATGACCGGATATCCGCAATGATCGCCTGACTCTTCTCATCCTCAATCAGGCAGTGCTCCAACGCGATCACCCGATGCGTCCCCGCCTGATAGGTTCCGGAAACCGTGCGTCCCTGCTGCCTCGCGAATACATGGTGAACCTTATTGCGATAATGATAGGGATCCTTCATACCCAGGATGGGCTGAACCGCCGCGAAACGCTGCAGAAGGCTCTGGACTCTCTGCTGCTTGTGCCGCAGCTGCTCTTCATAGGGCATCCCCTGATACTGACAGGAACCGCACGCGGCCGCATTCGGACATTTGGGATATGTATTCAAATCATTCTTCCTCCTATGCCTTGATCGCCCAGCGCAGCTTCGCCGAACGGGCCCGCGGATTCCGGGCGCATTCGGCCGCGGAAGGCCGGATCACTTCATCCGCTATCTCCTGATAAACGCCCTGCTGCAAACACTGTTTGAATGACTTCTTTACCAGACGGTCCTCTCCGGAATGGAATGTCAGAATCGCGATCCTTCCTCCGGGAAGCATCGCGTCCGGAAGCTTCTCCAACAACTCGTACAGCACTTCATACTCATGATTGACATCGATACGCAGCGCCTGAAAAGTACGCTGGCACGCTTTCCGCAAATTCTCCGCGGAACCGTGCGGCAGGGCTTCCTCGACGGCCCGCCGCAGATCTGTCGTCGTCTCTATCTTCCGTCCCTTACGGTAAACAGAACGGGCAATCTCCTGCGCATAGGGCTCATCCGCATTCTCTATAAGCATTCCTGCAAATTCCGCCTTGTCCAGCTCCCGAAGGCGCTGCGCCGCGCTGACGCCCTGCCGCGGGTTCATCCGCAGATCCAAAGGGCCGTCCAGCTTATAGGAAAAACCGCGTTCCGGATTATCGATCTGCATAGAAGACACACCAAGATCCGCCAGGAAAAAATGAAATGGGCCATATTCCGCCGCGACCTCATCGATCCTAGCAAAATTCTTGAGGAGTACCGTAAGGATCTCCTCTCCATATCCCTGTTCTCTCAGCCTTGCTCTGGTTTTTTCCGACTCTATGGGATCCACATCCAAGGAATAGAGATGTCCCTGCCCATTCAGGCACTGCAGAATCCTACCGGAGTGACCGCCGTACCCCAATGTCGCGTCCACGCCCTTTTGTCCCGGCTGAACCTGTAAAAAGCTCAGGATCTCGTCTACACAGATCGGAATATGCATGCCGGCAGGCGTACCGCCCTTTTCAATCACATGAGCCACTGTGTCCGCGTATTTTTCCGGCTGCAGCTCCTTATATTTTTCACTGTAATGCCTGGGATGCGTCCCTGCGTAACGGACTCTCCTCTTATGCGGCTGCTCCTCCATCTCTGTTCCTCCTGCTTCTGTATTATACCAATCTCAATTGCTCCGGTTCCGCCAGATACTCCTGAATCCGCCGAAAGGCTGTGGGAATCATCAGCTTCTGCTGCGCGTCCGTCCCGGCCCACTGCCACTTTGGGCCTACGGGCTCCGGCCCGCTCAACCGGACCAGGTACACACACATCTTCCAATGTCTGTGCGTAAAAATATGCTCCGCATCCAGAAGATGTCCCTCCGGATTTACCTGCATCCCATATTCCGTCAGGAATTTTTCCTGCATGCTCTCCAGAGACTCCGCTTCTACACCCGGATACTCCCAGAGTCCGGCCAGCAGCCCGGAATCCGGCCTACGGTGCATCAGCACTTCCCGCTGTCCGTTCCGTGTCCGCTCCACAATCCCGATATAGCGCAGAACCACCTTCTGCCGTTCCTTTTTCTTTTTTACCGGCAGCTCTCCGGCCCTTCCCTGCCGATATGCCAGACACTCCTCCCGCAGAGGACATTGGGTACACCTTGGGTTGCCGGGGATGCATACCATAGCTCCCAGTTCCATCAGGCTCTGCGTGTAAGCACACGGACCATGCTCATAGTCCTCCGCCTCTGGGATATGCTCCTCAACAATCGCACGGATGGCCTTCCGGCTCCTGTCCTCTGTGATATCTCCCTCTAACGCGTAGAGTCTGCTGACCACCCGCAGCACATTGCCGTCCACTGCCGCGGCCGGTTTGTTATAGGCAATGCTCCAGATGGCCCCGGCCGTATACTCGCCTACACCGGCAAGCTTCAAAATCTCCGCGTACTCCTCCGGGAAGCCTCCCTGCGCCACAATCTGCCGCGCTGCCTTATGGAGGTTCTTGGCCCGGGAATAATATCCCAGCCCTTCCCAGAGCTTCAAAACATCATCCAGCGGAGCCTCCGCCAACTCCTGCACCGTGGGGTATGCCGCCAGAAACCGTTCGTAATACCCAATCACGGCTTCCACTCTCGTCTGCTGCAGCATGATCTCCGAGATCCACACCCGATACGGATCATGTGTCTGCCTCCAGGGAAGCTCACGGTGTCCTGCCGCGTACCATTCGATCAGCCGGTCCTGCCACTCCAATTCTCATCCAACCTCCTGTACAATTCTCCAACGGTCACGGTACGGACACCTGGCTGTCTTGAGTCTTGCCCTCAGCACTACATAGCATCCGCACATACGGCAGGTTCCATCCGGGAGCTTTTCCTTGCACTGGGCGCAGATTTCAAGTCTGCGCCCATATTCCTTCTCTTCCGCAAGCTGCTGCGGCCTCTCTTCTAATTTTTGCAGAGCTCGTGCCACATGCTCGTCTACGCTCCACCCCAGCGCCTCGCAGATACGGCAGTTCATTCCAGTACCAGCGCTGTAACGCTCTTAGGCGGCAGCGTCACCTGGCAGCCATCCGGCAGGATCTCTACCGCAAGTTCGCTTGGCGCCAGGCGTTCCGGCTCTTCAAATGTATTGTGCTCATCCATGATGCCGCTTGTCAGTGTTGTCGCCGACGCGGACACGCATCCCTTACCGCGCAGCTTCAGATCCACCGTAACGCTGTTCTCCAGGTCAATATTGCACAGAGTTGCCAATACCTTGCCGTCCTTTACGGACGCCGATACGGTAACGGAGTCCATGTCCTGTACCTTGGGCACATCCTGAAGCACCGCGTCAACACGCACCGCGTCCTGATGCGCCTGATACATGTCATATACATAATAGGTCGGCGTCAGAATCATCTTCTCGCCCTCGGTCAGGATTACAGACTGCAGAACATTTACCATCTGCGCGATATTGGACATCTGTACACGGTCGCAATGATTATTGAAAATATTCAGGTTCAGTCCGGCTACCAAGGCATCCCGCAGCGTGTTCTGCTGATACAGGAATCCCGGATTGGTTCCCTCTTCGCATTGATGCCACATGCCCCATTCATCTACCAGAAGTCCGACCCTCTTATCCGGATCATACTGATCCATGATGGCACTGTGCCGTGTCACCAGTTCCTCCATATACTGCGTCTTCTTCATGGTATGATACCACTCCTCCGCGTCAAACCCGATCGCGTGCGTCTTGGCGTCCCAGGCTCCCGGCGTTGTGTAATAATGCAGCGTGATGCCGTCCATCTTATCCGCGGCCCGGCTCATCAGGATCTCCATCCAATGATAATCCGCCGTATTGGGTCCGCAGGCGATCCGGTAGATCTTATTGTCTCCGAAGTTCCGTACATATGTGGCATAACGGCGGTATTCATCCGCGTAATACTCCGGCCGCATGTTGCCGCCGCAGCCCCAGTTCTCATTGCCGATGCCGAAATATTTTACCTTCCAGGGCTCTTCCCTTCCGTTCTCCTTGCGAAGATTGCTCATGGGCGAGATCCCGTCAAATGTCATATATTCCACCCACTGCTGCATCTCGCGCACCGTACCGCTACCCAGGTTGCCGTTGATATAAGGCTCCGCGCCGATCAGTTCGCAAAATCGCATGAATTCGTGCGTTCCAAAAGAATTATCCTCCGTCACTCCACCCCAATGCGTATTAACCATGCAGGGACGCTTTTCCTTCGGACCGATTCCATCCTCCCAGTGGTATTCATCGGCAAAGCATCCGCCCGGCCAACGCAGTACCGACACATGAATCTTTCGCAATGCTTCTACAACATCCAGACGCATCCCGTCGATATTGGGGATCTCAGAATCCTCTCCCACATAGATGCCTCCATAAATACAACGTCCCAGATGCTCCGAAAAATGCCCATAGATATTTTTATTGATCTTACCCCGGCTGATATCTGTATTTATAATCAGTTTTGCCATCCGTACTTCCTCCTTTAGGTATTGTCGCGTTTTTACGCTTTCTCTCAACTTTTATTATACTACATCTACGCTGATACTTTCAATCCCTTTTTACCGGATCAGCGAACTCTTACGCTCGTACCCGGGACTCATCTGGCGCAGACGCCCGATATGCGTCTTGAGCTGCTGAAGAATATAATCCACGTCTTCTTCTGTATTCTCACTGCCCAACGTGATCCGCAACGATTCATAGGCTTCCTCCCGTGACCGGCCCATGGCTCTCAGCACATGAGAAGGCTCCGTCTCCCCGACAGTACAGGCTGAACCGGTTGAGACCGCGATCCCCGCCAGGTCCAGGCATAGGAGGAGTTCTTCTCCGTCCACCCGGCTGAATCCAAAATTGGCATGTCCGGGCAATCTGTTATATCTTGCGCCGTTTAAGCGGCTGCCCGGGATCTCCGTCAGCACTCCCTGAATCAGCCGTTCCCGCAGTCTCTCCAGATGTGCGGCATGCTCCGGCAGTTCCTCTGCTGCCAAACGGATGGCTTCCGCCATTCCGACAATGCCCGCCACATTCTCCGTCCCCGCGCGTCTGCCGCGCTCCTGCGCTCCGCCGTCCATATACGCGGGAAGCTTCAGTCCCTTACAGATATAGAGCGCTCCCACCCCTTTCGGCCCATAGAATTTGTGTGCGCTCACGGAAAGCATATCCGCATGCAGCGTCCGAACGTCGATGGGCAGATTGCCCACAGCCTGTACGGCATCCACATGCAGCAGAACATCTCTGCCCTGCAGCATTTCTCCGATACGGCTGATAGGATTGATGGTTCCCACTTCATTATTGGCCATCATCACACTGACCAGAATCGTATCCGGAGTGAGCGCTCTCTCCAACGCCTCCAGCAACACCATTCCTTCCGCGTCCACCGGCAGATACGTTATACGGAATCCCTGTCTCTCCAGATGCTCACAGGTATGCAATACCGCATGATGCTCTACCGCGGTCGTTATGATATGCCGCTTCTGTGTTCCGTAAGCTTCCGCGGCTCCTTTGATGGCCCAGTTATCCGACTCGGTTCCGCAGCTTGTAAAAAAAATCTCCTCCGGCAGGGCCCCGAGAGCCTGTGCTGTCGTCCTGCGGGCGCGCTCCACAGCCTCCCGGCTCCTTCGTCCAATCGAATAAATGCCGGAAGCATTGCCGTACTTCTCCGTAAGGTACGGCAGCATTGCTGTCAGCGCTTCCTGCCGCAGCGGCGTAGTAGCGGAATGGTCCGCATATACAACTCGTTCCGGTTTCATTTTCCTCATCCTTTCTGCCGGATTCAGGGAATTGTGCCCTTCCATCCGGAATATGATACTATCAGATATCTTTGGAGGCTCTTCCATGAAAAAGAATACGGCCGTCAGCGGTACCCTGATTCTCGCGTCTGCCGGGTTTGTGACCCGTCTGATTGGATTTATCTACCGAATCCTGATCTCCCGTCTGATCGGCGCCCAGGCCCTGGGGCTTTTCGGCCTGATCTCCCCCATTTATTTTTTTGCCTTTACTCTATGCGGCTCCGGTGTATACATGGCTGTCTCCAAACTGGCGGCAGAAGCCCAATCCGACCGTTCCGCCCAAGCGGTTGTTCTGCCGGGGCTGGCAGTTACCGTCCTCACCAGCCTGGCCGCCGTATCCGCTTTGCGGCTCTTTGCGGAACCGTTAGGGCTGTATTTTCTTGGAGACGCCAGAACTATCCCCGCACTGCGTCTTCTCAGTCTGGCCCTCCCCTTCTGTGTGGCCGGAAATTGTTTTAAGGCCTACTTTCTCGGCGTCCGCAAAATGCTGATTCCCGCCGCCGACCAGATTCTGGAACAGCTTATCCGGATGGGCGTCATCTGGCTGCTGGCCGCTTCGCTGTGCCAGGAGGACCTGCAAGGCGCCTGTACCATCGCGGTTCTCGGCAATGTCGCCGGAGACATCGTTTCCTGCCTCTTCGCCATGTCCGCCTACTGTATCGTATGCCGCAAAACCAAAAGCGGTGCCTGGCGCCTTCCCCAATACACCTGGCGCCGGCTCCTTTCCCTGTCCGCTCCGCTGACTGTCAACCGCTCCGTCAGCTCCGCTCTGGCCGGTCTGGAAAACATTATCATCCCCAAAGTACTGGTACGTTCCGGTATGAGCGCCGCTTCGGCTCTCGCTTCCTATGGCGAGTTCAGCGGTATGGCCTTTCCGATTCTCCTGTTTCCGACACTTTTCACCAACGCCCTGTCTACCAACCTGCTCCCCATCGTCTCTTCCGCCAAGATTTCCGGCCGGTATGACCGTCTCGGACACGCGATTGAAGGCGCGCTGCGCGTCGCCCTCTACATGGGCTTTTTCTTTGGCGGACTCTTCCTGCTGACGGGAGATTTTCTTGGGCAGACACTCTACAACAGCCCTTCTGCCGGAAACTATATCTATCTCCTGGCTTTTGTCTGTCCCTTCTTTTATCTCCAATCCATTCTGGGCGGACTCATGAACGGCATGGATCTCCAGACGGATTCTCTGGTGCACACTGTATTATGCGATGGTATCCGGATCCTGATCCTCCTTCTGGCCGTACCTGTCTACGGTTTTCACGCCTTTATTCTCGGCCTGATCCTGACCAATATCCTCCTGTCCGTCCTGAATCTGCATTCTCTCCTGCGGGTGACGCCGGTACGGCTGCGCTTCTCCCGTCTTCTGACGCCGCCCACCATGCAGGAGTTTCTTTCTGTTCTACCGTCCCGTAAGCGCCGCCAGAGGCGCTAACAGATTCTTAAGGTTCTCGATCGCCTGCCGAAGTCCAGTCAGATCCAGAGTTCCGATCTCATTCGCAGCGGCAGCCAGCACTTCTCCGGTTTCCTGGATCCCCTTGGACAGATCCTCCAGTTCTCCTGCCAGATCCATCCCGACAAACTGTTCACTGATATTGTCAAGATTCCCTGCCACTGCCTGAATATTCTCAACCGCAAGTTTGAAGTTCGCTACAAGCTGCGGGTCCTCCAGCTGTTCCGATATTGTCGTCATACTGACCGTCAGCGCTTCAACTTCTTCCAGAGTCTTCTCCAACCTCGGCGTCACGGCTGTCACGGTTACCGCAAGCAGCAGAAGAAGGATTAATAGAAGCGCGACTCCTGCGATAAGCAGCAGATTCTGCGTACGCATCCGTCGGTTCTGTGCCTCCAACAGCGCCATAATCTGCCTGTCTGACTGTTCCATACGATCCACCTCTCTATCGATTCTGTCCTCACAAAAGCTCTCCCCATCCATGAAAAATCTCTCCGTCCATCCGAACGATTTTTTCTACGGGGATCTCTGTACCATCCTCAAAAATCAGTTTTCTCTCGTATGCGTCTATTTTTCTGACAGCTCCGGTCTGTTCTTCGTACCGTCCTCCTGCCTTACGTTCATCCGGAACATAATACACCACGGTGATGCAATCCCGTTGTTCCAATCTGGACGCGAGCAGTAGGAGCTTTTCATCCAAAAGCTCCTTTTCCGCCTCACTCAGATGAATCCGTCCTTCTGTAACTCTCTCCGTCTCCTGAATCGTCCCCTCAAATCCGGTCAACGCGGCAAAAGGCGCGAATTGGGCAGCACGGGCCTCCACTGACATGGGCTTGTGCCGTACCGATACCGGACGTGCCAGATGGATGATATCTTCATATGGATTCATTTTTTCTCTCTCCTCTATGCCTTGTGTCCGCCAATCTGCGCGTTCCGTTTCCGGGCTGTCGCGCCTTTCTCCAGATTCATTCCTTTCAGGACCGCGTTTTTCCCATACTTCTTCTTGAGTCCCAGAACCGCCTCCTGCAGCTTTCTCTCCTTACTCAGGAGTTTGTCCTCCTGCTCCTTCTCCCGCGCCTTTTCCTCGTAATCTGTAAAAAGATCCATCTGCTCTACTACCGGCTGCATCTGGCCGGATCCTTCTGTCTCCAAACGGCAGGCTGTTATGGTGATCCGCCGCACCAGAAGGGACGGATCTATAATCCTCTGAAAGAGATCCGTCATCGCTCCTGTCAGTTTCCGTGCCGAAGATGTCCGCTCCAGGCGAACGCTTCCGTGCGCGTGTTCCGGGATCTGCCTTCCATAGATGTCGGTCACGATCTTGCCTTTATAGGCCTTGCGCCGCGCCGGGTCCTTGAGATTCTCTACATCGTAGCCAATAGTCAGTGTCAGCTGATCCGTTGTCAGCCTCTTTTCCACCAGCTCCAGCGCCAAAGCGTCCGTCATCTCCCGAATGATGAGTCCCGCTCCATCTACTTCATAGGGGCAAGACAGCACCTGCCCGGAGCTGATGCTGTTCTCCTGCGGCTTATAGGCCTTGATCTGGGCGATCGTACAGGGCTCCCATCCCCACGCGTGATCGATCAGAAGCTCGGCATTGACTCCAAACAATCGGTACAAAAGCTCTTCGTTGTGGTATTCTTCCGGCTTTCCCATGGAACACCTCGCGATATCGCCCATGGTATACAGACCGCAGCTCTCCAGCTTTCTGGCATATCCTCTGCCGACTCTCCAGAAGTCCGTCAGGGGACGATGGTTCCATAGCTGATACCGATACGACTGTTCATCCAGCTCCGCGATCCGGACTCCGTCGGCATCGGCCTGTACATGCTTGGCTTCAATATCCATCGCGACTTTGCTCAGATACAGATTGGTTCCGATTCCGGCAGCCGCCGTAAGGCCCGTCTCCTTCAGCACCTGCAGAATCATCTTTTTTGTCAGCTCTCTGGCACTCATATGGTGAAGCTTCAGATAGGGTGTCACATCCATGAAGACTTCATCCACTGAATACACATGAATATCCTCCGGCGCGACATATCTCATGTAAATCTGATAGATCCTGGCGCTGTATTCCATATAGAGCGCCATCCGCGGCGGCGCCGCGATATAGTCCACTTCCAGTTCATCCTGCAGCGCTTCGGCATCATAGGCCTTACCCGCATATTCCTGTTCCGACAGGAACCGTCTCCGATACGCATTCAGTTCCTTTAGGCGCTGTTCCACTTCAAACAGACGGGCTCGTCCCGGAATCCCGTATTTTTTGAGGCTGGGTGAGACAGCAAGACAGATGGTCTTTTCCGTTCGGCTCTTATCCGCTACAACCAGATAAGCGGTCATCGGATTGAGTCCGCGCTCTACACACTCTACCGAAGCATAAAAGGACTTTAAGTCGATGCATACATACTGCTTGTGCTGCGCTGCCACACTTTCGCCTCCCTTATCTTAGTATTCCGCACTATCCATAATTATACATCAACAGCCGGACTTTGAATAGTCCGGCTGTTGTTTTTCCTGTATTTTGTTTATGAATGACTGCCGGATCCCGGCCCGTATCCATCATAATAATGCTGCTTAACCTGCAGACGGCTGATCGCTCTCGCAAGCTGTGCCTGCGCCGAATGATACTCCTGAATGCTCCTCTTTTGCAGAAGCTCCTCCTTGGCCCGAGCCGCGGCTCTTTTCGCCCGGTTCTCGTCAATATCCTCCGGACGTTCTGCTGAATCGACCAGGACCAATACATCTCCGTCCTCGATCTTGACCAGACCGGAAGAAACCGCCGCCATCGCCATGCTCTTGCCCGGAATACGATACATCAAAGTTCCCGGAACCAAAGCGCTGATCATGTTGCTGTGATTGGCCAGAATTCCATGCTGTCCCAGCACGGTCGGGACAACCAGAGATTCACACGGTCCTTCATAAAATACCCTGTCCGCCGCGAGGATCGATATTCTGAATTCGCTCATCAGATTGTACCCGTTTGGATCGCGGCCGCCTTTTTCTCTACATCCTCAATTGTGCCCACGTTGTAGAAGGCCGCCTCCGGATACTGATCCATCTCGCCGTTGATGATCTTCTTAAAGCCCTGAATCGTATCCTTCAGACTGACATAGATACCGGGAATTCCGGTGAACTTCTCCGCTACATGTGTCGGCTGCGCCAGGAATCTCTGTATCTTACGCGCTCTGCCGACGATCTGTTTGTCTTCATCGCTCAGCTCGTCCATACCCAGAATCGCAATGATATCCTGCAGCTCGTTGTACTTCTGCAGAATCTCCTGTACGCGCCGCGCCGTCTGATAATGCTCCTCTCCGACAATATCGGCTTCCAGAATCCGAGAGGTAGACGCCAGAGGATCCACTGCCGGATAAATACCCTGCTCAGAGATCTTACGGCTCAGAACCGTCGTCGCGTCCAAGTGGGTAAAGGTCGTCGCCGGCGCCGGATCGGTCAGGTCATCCGCAGGAACATATACGGCCTGGACGGATGTAACAGAACCATCCTTGGTCGATGTGATACGCTCCTGAAGCGCTCCCATCTCCTCTGCCAGTGTCGGCTGATATCCTACCGCCGAGGGCATACGTCCCAGCAATGTGGATACTTCACTTCCCGCCTGTACAAAACGGAAGATGTTATCAATAAACAGAAGGACATCCTTGTGCTGCACATCACGGAAGTATTCCGCCATCGTAAGGCCTGTCAGAGCCACACGCATACGCACGCCGGGAGACTCGTTCATCTGTCCGAACACCATGGCTGTCTTGTCGATTACTCCGCTCTCGCGCATCTCTTTCCACAAGTCATTGCCTTCACGGCTTCTTTCCCCGACACCGGTAAAGATGGAATAACCGCCATGCTCCATAGCGATATTGTGAATGAGCTCCTGAATCAATACCGTTTTACCGACGCCCGCGCCGCCGAACAGACCGATCTTGCCGCCCTTGGGATACGGCTCCAGAAGGTCAATGACCTTAATACCTGTCTCCAGGATCTCAACAACCGGACGCTGCTGCGCAAAAGAAGGCGCCTTGCGGTGAATCTCCCAACGCTCCTCTTCCGCCGGAACCTCCTCGCCACCATCGATGGGCTTGCCGAATACATTGAACATTCTGCCCAATGTGCGGTCACCCACCGGGACACGAATTCCGGTGCCCGGATCCGTTACATCCATACCGCGCGCCAGATCTTCACTCGCCGCCAGCATAATGCATCGTACCGTATCGTTTCCGATATGCTGCGCTACCTCCATAATCCGTTCTTTTCCCTTGACCGTAACGCTCAGGGCTGAATGGATTCTGGGCAGCTTTCCATGTGAAAAGGCAACATCTACGACCGGGCCGGATATTGCCGTAATAATTCCATGATTCATCGTCTTGCCGCCTCCCTGCTATGCTTTTTCTTCTGCGCCTTGG
>CAVGBV010000020.1:14623-19485 GCA_963627615.1 Alloprevotella sp. | reverse complement strand
CCTGCCGCACTCGGTTATATTGCACCGACAGATCTGCCAGAATCTTTTCCGCGTTCTGATTGGCGGAATTCATAGCGGTCATACGCGCGTTCTGTTCACTGCAGAAGCTGTCTACCAGAGCGCTGTAGATATAGCCTGACACATAACTCTGCATGACATTGTCCAGTACTTGTCCCAGGGACGGAAAGAATTCAAAGGCCTTGGTTACCGGCCTCTCATCCTTCTTGGTTGAAAACTGCGCACGATGAAAAGGCAGCAATCTTGTGGATACCGCCGTCTCATTGAGTCCGTTTTTCATATCCGTATAGATAATAAAGAGCTTCTTGATCTCTCCCCGGTCGTACTGATCCAGCAGAATCGCACTGATCTCCCGCGCGCGGTCCATTGTCGGATTCTGCGCCGTATACAGAAAACTGCGGGAAATCGGGATCTGATGCTGGCTATAGAACTGCCGCCCGTATTCGCCTACCACAAAAAGCCGGGTATCCGGGTGCTCCTCCAAAATCTTCTGCGCCTCTTTGATCACATTCTGATTATAGGCTCCCGCCAGTCCCTTATCGGCCGTAATGACCAGGCATCCATAAGTTCCTTCCGACATATGGCTGCCGTCCGCCGGATAAAAGTACCGGCTCTCTACGTCTCCTGCCGTTCGGAAGATTCGCTTGATCTCATTTTGAAGCGCCGTAAAATAAGGACGAGTCTTGTCCAAATCCTCTTTGGCCTTGCGCATTTTGGTAGACGCGATCAAATACATAGCGTTCGTGATCTTCTGTGTATCCCGCACACTGTTCATTCGGGTCTTGATCTCTTTGATATTCGCCATCGCGCTTACCGTCCTTACTGCGCTTTCCGCTTATTATACTGCCTCAGATATTCATCGGCCAACCTCAGGATTCTCTCTCTGGACTCCAGTTCCAGCCGTCTATTGCGGTCAATAAAGCGGCACAGATCTTCGGCATTCTCTTCCGCGTACTTCAGAAATCCCTTGCTGTACTGCGGAATCTCCTTAGGCGGAACATCCTGCATCTTATGCGCCAGCGCCGCTACCAGAAGCAGCACCTGTTCATGCTGGCTCATGGGATGATACTGCACCTGTTTCAAAAGCTGCATCAGTCCCTGACCATAAACCAGCTGACGCTTGGTTGCGTCATCCAGGTCACTTGCGAACTGCGTAAATACTTCCATCTCCCGATACTGCGCCAGATCCAGCCGAATCGCTCCGGCCGCGGCCTTCATCGCCTTGGTCTGCGCGGCGCCACCTACACGGGATACTGACAGTCCGACATTGACTGCCGGGCGCTGCCCCGCGAAAAACAGGTCGCTCTCCAGGAAGATCTGTCCGTCCGTGATGGAAATGACATTGGTCGGAATATAAGCGGAAACATCTCCAGCCTGCGTCTCGACGATCGGCAGCGCCGTCATGCTTCCGCCGCCCCGCTCCTCCGAAAGGTGCGCGGCTCTCTCCAGAAGTCTGGAATGCAGATAAAATACATCTCCAGGATACGCTTCCCGTCCGGGAGAACGCTCCAGCAGAAGGCTCATGGACCGGTAGGCGATCGCGTGCTTGGAGAGATCGTCATAGACGATCAGAACATCCTTGCCCCGATTCATAAAATACTCGCCCATCGCGCAGCCCGCATAGGGAGCGATATACTGCAGCGGCGCCGAATCGCTGGCCGTCGCGCAGACCACGATGGAATAGTCCATGGCTCCCCGGCGGCGCAGGGTCTCTGTCAGCTGTGCGACAGAGCTTGCCTTCTGTCCGATTGCCACATAGATACAGATTACGTCCTTGCCCTTCTGATTCAGGATTGTATCCAGCGCGATCGCTGTTTTACCGGTCTGACGGTCTCCGATGATCAGCTCACGCTGTCCTCTTCCGATCGGGAACATGGAGTCAATGGCCAAAAGTCCTGTCTCCATCGGTGTATCTACCGGCTGACGGTCAATAATCTCCGGAGCCGGTGTCTCTACCGGCATATATGTGTCCGCCGAGATCTTGCCTCCGCCGTCGATGGGATTGCCCAATGCGTCGATCACTCGTCCGATAAACGCGTCGCCCGCAGGGATTCCGGCGCTTCTGCCCGTACGCCATACACTGCTGCCTTCACTGATCTGCTCGTCGTCGCCAAACAGAATACAACCGATCGAATCCGGCTTCAGATCCTGCACCATTCCCCGAATCCCGTCCGAGAAGAGCAGAATCTCTCCATATGCGGCGCCGGACAGTCCGCTGACCGTCGCGATTCCGTCGCCGACCGTCATAACACTGCCGATTTCTTCTGCCTTGGTCTCCGGCTTCCACTGTTCTACCGCGTCCCTCAGAAGCGGAATTACATTCTCCTGCTCCTGCGAGAACTGCGCGATCATCTTTTCCAGCTGTTTTTTGCGGCCGCTCAGACTCCAGTCATAGACTTCTTCCAGGTTGCGGCCGTCGACTGTCGTTTTAACCTTCAGCAAAAAGCCGTTTTTCTGTTTCGGATCTTCTTTCCATGTCAGCAGAACCTTCTGTCCGTATTTCTTCATTAAAAACGCTGCCAAGCGAACGTTCTGCTCTGGCGTAGGCGTCACAGCACTGTACAGTACAGCCTGCACGTCTGCCATCTTCCGCTCATTTTCAGACATGGCTTATTCCTCCTTGACTGAATTGAGGAAATCGTCCAGGGTCTCGGAAGAATCCTTGCCCATAAGCTTTTCTACCGCGTTCAGAGCCATCTGCGTAATCTCTCCCTGTGCCTCTGAAACCATTCGCTCCTGCTCGGCCTGCGCCTGCTTACGCGCATCTTCCAGGATCTTTTCTCCCTGTGCCTTGGCTCTGGCAATCTCCTCGTTGGTAACCTCCTCGGCCCGTTTCACTGCCTCCGCCTTCATCTGGCGAACCTCTTCATCCACAGTCTTCAGATGTTCCTGATACTCAGCAGCTTCCTGTTCGGCCTTATGAAGCGTCGCCTTTGCCTGCTCGTCCATCTCCCTGTAATGCGCGGCACGCTTATCCATAAAACGCTTCACCGGTCCATACAGCAGGAGGTACAGACCGCCCGCCAGGATCACAAAGTTGAACAAATGCAGTAAGATCTGCTGCCAATCAATATTCAACGGAATGTTCATGATTTACCTCATCCCTCTTATTACAATACAAATATGATCAGAATCGCAACAATCAACGCATAGATAATCGCCGTCTCAATAAATACCAGTCCCAGCATCAGCTGTGTACGGATCTTACCCTCGGCTTCCGGCTGTCTGGAGATACCCTCGGCGCCCTTGGCAATCGCAAGTCCCATAGCGATTGCGCCCGCGCCTGCCGCTAAGCCGATCGCGAGTCCCGCTGCCATCGCCTTATCGCCCGTATCGCTGCTCTCTACTGCCGCCGTCGAAGTCTCATCTACCGTCTCCGCCTGTACAGGAACGCAAAATACGCTTAAGGATACCATAACCATCGCGACCAATACCATGATCTTATTCATTGTTTTCATCTTCATCTTCTCCTTCTGTCAGGCTACTGCCTTGACCTTTTTCGTTTTTTTCTTCTTTGTCTGCGGTTCTGAGACCTCGCCATAGAACAACGCTGTCAGCATGGTCAGAACATAGGCCTGAATCAACGCGTGCAGCAATGTAAACATCACGCCGACTATAACCGGCAGAACAAAGCTGAGCTGTATATAATAGTATACCAGTTCACTGACCAGAAGTCCGCTGAGCAGCGCTCCGAATAATCGGAAGCTCATGGATATCGGCAGTGAAAAATCCTTGAGCGTCATGCCAACACCCTTCAGCTTATTGGCAGCGATTCCGCCCGACATGATAAACAGATAGGACAAACACCCCAGCGCAATCGCGCCGTTGATGTCCGCCAGCGGCGCCGGAAGCGTAATGGATACGCCCGTCGTCGTCACAGCCTGCACTCCAAACAGCTCAAACAGTGTCCCCACAAAAATGTAGGACCCCGCTCCGAATATATACGCTCCCAGAGCATGATTCCGATGCGGACTGTTGGACTTGGCCATGTTGTCAAATAAGCTGACGGCCTGCTCTAACAGAAGCTGAAACTTACCGGGCACATACTTGAAGCGCGGAATAACAAAAATCCGAATCAAGGCCGCGGCTGTCAGCATAATTCCGGATACCCACAGTGCGGAAATAAAAGCAGGATTCACATTGATCCATCCCAGGAAGCTGACCTTGTGATCCTCGTGCAATACGGCGTCGCGCATGACGTCACGGACCGGTTCCGACTCTTTTACCGCTCCGCCCGTCAGGAGCACCGCGGCAAACAGCACCAGAATCAGGGCAACCCATACGATGATAAAAATTCTTTTCTTTTTCTTGTCCATATGAATCATCTACCTCCCTTCTCCTTTTGATGATCCAACTCCTCTTGTCTTTCTCTGATAAACATCATACAAAAACTGACCGTCAGCAAAACGCAGGACAGCCAGATTGCACGGACTCCAAAGAGATCTGTAAGCTTGGAACCAATGCCCGCTCCCAGTCCGAACAGCAAAATTACCGCAAAATATTCTGCTGCTTTCTTGAGAGTGTTCCGTTCATGGTTATGCAAATACGCGCACAAAGCTTCGGTTCCACTGCGCAGATTACCGATGCACATCGTGCTTGCATAAGCGGCTCCATCCACTTTACGGAAGGTCTGCACCTGCAAGGCGCAGGCAAATGAAACCATGGCGTTGGCCAACGTATTCAAAGAGTTTGGAACAAATCCCACAGCAAACAGGATTAGAATCTCCAGCAGGAGAATCATCTGCCTCCAGTGCATCCGGTGCATATATTTGCAATGCCGATGAATCAACTCCGCGATGAAGACTCCAGCTGCAAAAACACTGACCGGGATCAGATACCGAAGG
>CAVGBV010000020.1:0-14613 GCA_963627615.1 Alloprevotella sp. | reverse complement strand
CCCTTGACCAATTCTCTTTCAAAAAAATGTGTGCTCATCAGGACGATATTTCCTGTTTGCGCATTGGCAAAAACCATATTTCGACAGTAATATGTATACGCGTCCTGCAAGCCGCCGGACATTACCAGAAAAAGCGCTGTGATAAAGGACTCTGACATCTGTCCCCTTGCTCTCCTTCGTACCATATCTTCACTGCCTTCCCTTCCTAGACTTGCGAACCGCCCCGCAGTACTTGACTCCTCGGAGCATTTCGATTATAATACAGTCGTCGCTATATGTAAAATACATTTTTGATATCGTTTACATATCATTTTGATATATTAGTGAGGACTATCATGCTGATCAGTTACGATTATTACAAGATTTTCTATTTTGTTGCAAAATACGGGAACTTTACGCAGGCGGCCAATGTTCTCATGAGTAACCAGCCCAACCTGACCCGGGCCGTCAAAAATCTGGAAGCGGAACTGGGCTGTACGCTCTTTGTCCGTTCCAACCGCGGCGTCACCCTGACCCCGGAAGGCTCCAAACTGTATAAATATGTCTCCATTGCCTGTGAACAGCTGCAGGCCGGAGAAAACGAGCTGCGTCAGGATCTGCAGCTGCAGCGCGGCATCGTCTCTATCGGAACGACGGAAACCGCGCTGCATGGGTTCCTGCTCCCTGTACTGCGTCAATATAGAATCGATTATCCGGAGGTTCGGATCCGAATTTCCAATTATTCCAATCCGCAGGCCATCCATGCCTTACAGACCGGTCTGGTGGATTTTGCCGTTATCACGACCCCCACCGGCGCCAGCAAGCCGCTTAAGGAAACGCGTCTGCACGCTTTCCGTGAGATCCTGACCGCCGGACCCGGATTTCAGGAACTGCGCGGACGCACCCTGCATCTTTCCGATCTGCAGAAATATCCGCTGATCTGTACCTCGCATGATACCCGAACCTATGAATTCTACAGTCGCTTTTTTGCCGATCACGGCGTGATGCTCTCCTCCGATCTGGAAGTAGCGACCACCGATCAGATTCTCCCTCTGGTGAAGGAGAACCTGGGCATCGGTTTTCTGCCGGAGGCCTTTGCGAAAAACGCGATTGAAAACGGAGAGATTCTGGAAGTTCAGCTATCCGTCAAGATCCCTCAGCGTTATATCTGTCTGGTCAAACGTGCTGACCGTCCCACGGGCATCGCCGCCGGCGTTCTGGAGAAGCTGCTTCTGGAACGGGGCTCTCTCTAATATACATCCCATCCTTTAGGCACAAAAAGCTGTTCATAGCAGCGTACCGCATAATGATCCGACATACCGGACACATAATCACAGATCGCCGTATCCAGACTGTCTCCCAGAGACAGTCTTTCTTGATATACCTGCGGGAGCCTTTCCGGGTGCTCACGAAAATAATCCACCAGGCTCTCTACCAGCTTCTCTGCCTTTCCTTCCTCCGCTTTAGCGATGGAACCGATATACACGTTCTCAAACATAAACTGCCGGAGACGCATCATGGCCTCCTCCACCTGCGGCGTCTGCCGGATCTCCGGCTTCATCACGCTGTGCGCGATTACGTCCCGGATCATCCGGTTCAATCGCTCCTTCACATTATGTCCCAGCACTTCCGTGCAATCGGACGGCAGTTCCTTTTCCTGGATGATCTGTCCGCGGATGGCATCATCGATATCATGATGGATATAAGCCATCTTATCTGCCAGACGCACGACCTGTCCTTCCAACGTGGAAGGCATTTTGCTGATCGAATGATTCGCGATGCCGTCCAGCACCTCCCAGGTCAGATTGAGTCCCTGACCCTTTTTTTCCAGGACCTCAACCACGCGGATACTCTGCGCGGCATGGGAGAACCCGCCCGGCATCTTCCGGGCAAGCACCCGTTCCCCTGCGTGCCCAAAGGGTGTATGACCGATGTCATGCCCCAACGCAATCGCTTCCGTCAGATCCTCGTTCAGCTGCAGAGCCCGGCTGATCGTCCGGGCAATCTGTGCGACCTCCAGCGTATGCGTAAGCCGTGTTCTGTAATGATCCCCTTCCGGCTGTATAAAGACCTGTGTCTTGTGCATCATCCGCCGAAAGGATTTGCAATGCAGGATCCGGTCTCGGTCCCGCTGGTACACGGTACGCATATCGCATTGTTCTTCCGGTATCTTTCTACCCCGCGTCCGCGAGCTCTTGGAGGCATAGGGAGACAACATCTGCTCCTCCATTGCCTCGGTTCTCTCTCGCAGTTTAAGATCTGCCGCTTCTATCATCCTGCTGCACCTCCCTGATCTTCTGCCAGAATTCTTCCTTATTCTCTTTGATCGCCCACCGCTCTTCAGCGCCCTCCTGACGGATATCAAACGAACACGCCTCGCGGTAAGCGCAATAAGTACACGCACTATACTTGTCTGCGCGGTAGGGATACTGCCGAATGCATCCGGACAGCTCCTCCTGCGCCAGTCCGGCGATCTTCTGGATGGCAAACTTCGTAAGGCCGCTCATCTCCTCCTCGGTACGCAGCTTACCCATATCGCTCTTATTCACAGTCCCGGCCTTGGTAATACGCAGCGGAAGAATATTCTGCAGCTGCTGCGGGTCCTGCGCCATCCCTTCCAGCACAATCTTATCGTTCACCGCGATTCCGGAGAGCCTTGCTCCCTTCCGGGCGATTCCTTCCGCGTCCTCTTCTCCCAATGGCTTCTTGGCCTTGATAATATCCGGTGTCAGATGAAAATAAAACATTCCGGCCGGTTTGACTTCTCGTCCCATTTCCCTAAGTCCGTCCGTTACCGCCTGCATGTATACCGGAAGCTGAAGACTGATCCCGTCATCAATCTCTGTCTCCGAAAAGGAGGTAGAGCCGGATTTATAATCGATAATCCGCACATAGGTCACGCCATCCTCCTGCAGCAGGTCTACCCGATCGATGATTCCGCTCATCCGAAGGATCCGGCCGCCTTCCAGCGGTACTTCCACCGGCGGAAGACTCTTGCCGCGGCCGCTGCCAAATCCCCATTCAAAATACTCCGGCCGGAAGCTTCCGGCTTCTACCTGTTCCCGCAGATATTGCAGCGCCCGCACAGCGCGCCTCTGAAGCTTACGCCAATAATAACGGTATCTGCTGTTATCCTGATAGGAGGCATATTCCTGCTCGCTCTCCTGAAAAAGCTGCCGCACCAGATCCGCTATCGTCTCCGCTCCCGCGTTCTCATCGTAAAAGCGCTGCAACAGAAGCCCCGCGCCTTCCAGAATCCCATGCAGAATCCGTCCGTCGCTGGCAAAGCTGGCCTGAAACAGTTCCCGCTCCCGCAGCCTTAGACCATACCGCAGGAAGTGTGCATAAGGACAGCTGGCATACCGCTCCATCCGTGTTACGGACAGCTCCCAACTATCCGGCTGCCAGAGCCTGTACGCTGTCTCCTCCGAAATTCTCTCCTCTTCTATGCGCCTCGCCTGCGCCAAACGCTGCATCCGCTGCGCGTAACCATGCCGCAGGAACCAGCGCTGCAGCTGCATATTCTTCTCTTCGGATTCACACCAGCGTTGGAAACAGGGCTCAGCCAGACTAAGCTCCTCCTCCGACTGTGCATCCAGCACCTCATCTCCGAGAATTTGCAGAAATCGGCTCCAATAGAGGGAGGCCCGCTTGGGCTCGCCCTTTTCCAGACTGGCGTCATAGCTCACATAGAGCGATTCTGTCGGTGCCGAGAGCAGGATATAGAGCCGGAACTGCTGCTCACAGAGCTGGCGCAGTCCATCCGGCGCAAGCCGCATCGTCCCTTCCAGTTCCGCACGTTCCTTTTCCAGTAATAGGCCATGGTCCTGTACGACTCTGGGAAATCCCCCTTCTCCAAAGCCAAGGATAAAGAGTGCCTTCAGCCCTTGAAAGCGGGATCGATCCATGTCTCCTACCGTAATCTGATCCAGAGAGGGAGGAAGCATACCCAGCTTCAGTTCGCCAAAGCCCGCCGTAAGGATCCCCAGGAAAGCATCTGTACTGAGTTCCGTCTCCCCCATCATTTCCCGGATCCGCTCCAATACCAGAATCACCTGCGCGTAGATCTGCCGGCTGTGCGCCTCCTGCAGGAACAGACCATCCCCACGAAGCTGATCCGCCTGATGATTCAGCAGATACTCCGCACCGGTTGCCTCCAAAAAGCTCTCAATCTGGGAACACCATTCTTCCGCCGTTTTGTCCTGAGAATCCTGCCAGAAGGTTTCCAGGCAATCCGTATAGAGACGCACCGCCTGCTCGTTTTCACTACCTGCGGCACACTCCCGCATCAATTCCGCCGCCTTATGAAATCCCCGTGTTCCCCGTGCCAGAGCCTGATTTTCCAACAGGTCCCGCTGTTTTCTGGTAAATGGTGTGTACCCGCTTTTCAAAAAGGAAAAAAACGTATCATAGCTGCACCGGCTCTGCAGCATCTGAAGGAGAGAACGAATCATCCGAATAAATGGATGGGACATAACCCCTCCCGTTTCATCTATAAAAATCGGGAATCCATATTCTTCCGCGTACTGCCGTATCAGTCCCTGATATATACCGGCATCGCTTACCGCAACACCGATCTGCCGATACTGATAGCCCCGCTCACGAATCAGATATACGATCTGCTCAAACATTCTCTGCACTTCAGCCCGGCAGCCTGACGCCGCGTACAAATGCACCGCGTTCTTTTCCCCTGACCATGGTCTGGGCGGGACTTTGAAAAATTCCCGTGCGGTATGGCTCAGACAGTTCTCCTCCGCGGCACGCATATAGACTTCCTGCACTGGAATCCGCATCTGCTTTGCCGCCTCATAAAGTGCCGCCAATGTCCTGCGCGAAGTATCAAAAAGGTCGCCCTTCTCGCTCTCCTGTCCCCTCTCCACCTCTCTTGCAGCGGCTTCGGGGATCGTCAAACTGATTGTCACTTCTCCCGCGTAATGCATGAGCAGCGTCAGAACCCGCAGCTGCTGCGGTGTAAACCCATAAAAATCATCCACATAGATCCTGGCGCCGCGTACCAGACGTGAATCCGGAAGCTTCTCCGCCAGACGGTCGAGCAGCTTCTCACTGATCTGCCCATACTGCAGCAGGGCTTCTTCGTATGCACCATGGAGCAGCGCCAGATCCTGCAGCTTCAGATGCAGGCTGCTCTCCTTTTCGGTCTGTTCCATTGCCTTCTGAAGTGTTTCCTGGCTGATTTCATACTGCGCGAATTCGGAGAAGAGGCTTTTTAATCTCTGCAAAAAACCGGCAGAGTGAACGCTGCCTCCGTAATAGGCAAGCTGCGGAGCCTGTTCCTGCGCCAGCCGATATAAAAGCATACTCTTACCGACTTCATCCAACACGACAAGGTCTTTCTCACCCTGTTCCGACAATACCCGATGTGCCAGGCGCTGAAAACTCAGGACATCCGTCCCGATCAGCCCATGTCCCGAATGCTCCTGAATCAGTGTTTTCTGTTCGGATAGAGTAATCTGTTCCGGCACAATCAGAATGTTTCTCTCCTGCGGCAATCCTTGAGCGTCGGATAAAATTTTTCTGTGGATCCAATGCGTTTTACCGGACCCGACCTCGCCCATAAGCAGTCTGAGCAGCATGTCTATCCCTCCTCTCCTTACTTATCTGCATTATATCATAATTTCTCGTTCCGGAATACACATAAATGGTTTTTTCTTTTCATAAAATGGTGGCAGTAAAAGACTTATGGAGGACTCTATATTATGGCTTTCCGTGTTGTCACTCTCCGTCTGCCCGGGATGCTGCGTATCGGCGCGGCTGCTCTCGCCGTAATCCTCGCAGGCATTATACTCCTTCTGACTCTGGGCTCCGGCGGCAAACATAGCTCCGGTGAGGCAGCCGTCTACCAGCCGGGGCTCTATAGCGCCAGCGTCGCCTTTGGCGCGCAGACTGTCTCCGTCGAGATCATTATGACCTCAAGCGGAATCCAGTCCGTCTCCTACGAGATTCCCGAGGATGTCTCCAGCGTATATCCTCTGATCAGCGCCGCCAGCGCCATGATCGAAAAACAGGTCGAGTCCGGTGGGGATCCCTCAGCGATCCAGGCGGATTCTGCTTCTCAGGATACGGCCGCCTATCTCCTAAGAGCGATCCGCACCGCTTGTTCCAAAGCTCTCCTGCCTTCCGGCACCTGACTTCGGAGGACAATCCTGTGCGTAAATGCGGTTTTCCTCTCAAACCTCTGGGCTGTATGGCCGCCTGCTTTGGCTTCGGCATCCTGTTTGCCGTTCTGATCGATATTCTATGGATCAACTGTATTCTGGGAATTCTGATCGCCGTCACCGGAATCTATTTGGCCGCGGTATTTTAAAAGCCGACGCGGCTGTTCCCTCTTTCGAAGGAACAGCCGCGTCGATTGATACGGACTTCTATTACAGCTCGTACACCTTGATCGCATCCTTAATATTCTTTTCCTTGGCTTCTTTGCCGTACTTGTCCACCGCGAGACGGTTCTTGGGACCATGGGACAACGCTGCCGCGCCGCCGATACAGCCGTTGATACAGGCCATACCTTCGATGAAGTTCTCCTCCTGCTTGCCGCTCTGCGCCTTCAGGAGCGCCATCCGGCAATTGGCGATACCATCGCAGGCTACGGCATTGAGCTTAAACTGCTCTTCCGTGATTCCCTGCTCCTTCAGCGCCTCGGCAACTGCCTCGGCCAGACCGCCGCAGCGCGCGAAAATTCTGCCGTAGTAAGACGCATTATCCAGCGGCTCCTCCTCCAGCTTCGCCAGCTCAATCTCCCGGCTGTCAAACAATGCCTGCAGCTCTTCAAAGGTCAGCGCCAGATCCACATAGGGCTTAACGGCTTCCTTACGAACTTCTGCCTTTTTAGCCGTACAGGGTCCGATAAAGATTACCTTGCTGTTCGGATCGAGCTTCTTCAGGTGCTTGGAAATCTCCACCATCGGGGACGGATTATGGGAAATATTCTCCTTCAGCTTGGGGAACTGAGTCTCGATATAGCGTACAAATGCCGGGCAGCAGGAACTGGTCAGGAATCCCTTCTCCGCCAACTCCGCGGCCTCGTTATAGGCAACCATATCCGCACCCAATGCCGCCTCGACAACGCTGTAGATGCCCAGCTTCTTGATTCCGGCAACAACCTTGCCCAAAGGCAGGTTGAACTGTCCGGAAATAGCCGGAGCCACAACGGCATATACATGGTACTTGGTGTTATTTTCAGATTCTCTCAGCATCCGGATCGAGTCCAGAATAAACGATTTGTCCATAATCGCTCCAAAAGGACACTGATATACACATGCGCCGCACTGAATACATTTGTCGTTGTTGATCTCTGCCTTCATATCCTCATTGATACTGATGGCATTCGGCTTACATGCGTTCATACAAGGACGGGTATGCTTTACGATCGCGCTGTAGGGACATACCGCTACGCAGCGTCCGCACTCAATACATTTAGACTTATCGATGTGAGCCTTGCGGTCTACAATCGAGATCGCTTTCTTAGGACATGTATTCATACAATGGTGTGCGATACATCCACGGCAGGCCTGTGTAACCTCCACGCCTGCCACCGGACATTCGTCACACGCGACGGGCATAACCTCGATAATATTGGGATTGGACTTATCCCCGCCCATTGCCATCTTCAATCTCTCATTCATAACCGCGCGCTCTTTATAAATACAGCAGCGCATCGACGGCTTCGGTCCCGGAACCAGGCGCTCCGCTGCCCCCAAAAGCCCCTCTGCCAGGCGTCCTTCATACTCCAATGTAGCAATCTCTTTTAATGCTTTGTACTTTAATTCCTGGACACTGGTATCACAAATCATTGTTTAACTCCAATCCTTTCTACTCTCTTCTCTGTTACGTAGACACAACAAAAAATGCTTTTTCAAGCAGTGCCAGTATACCATAGCGTTCTTGCAATGTCAATACCATACTTTTTGAAGAATTAACCCTTGTGGCGGCGCTGTGTGCCCTGCCTGCTGCCGGTCCCTGGACGCAAGGATCTTCTGCATTTCCTCCGGCTTTCTCTCCCCTAATCCCACTTCTATCAGGGTTCCCGCAAGGATACGGACCATATTGTATAAGAAGCCGTCGCCTCGGACAGTCAGTCGGATCTCCGGCCCTTCCTCCTCTATCTCAAGTGAATAAATTGAGCGCACGGTGGATTTTTTATAGCGTTTCAATGAGCAAAAGGCCCGAAAATCATGCGTTCCTATAAGTTCGTGCGCTGCGGCACGCATTGCGTCTGTATCCAATCGCTCCGCTACCTGCAAAATGAATCGGCGTTCAAATACATTGGGCACGGAGCTGTTCCAGATGCGATACACATAGGTCTTTCCCTTGGCATTCAGCCGGCTGTGAAACCTTGTCTCCGCCTCTTCCAGGTGAAGCACCGCAATATCCTCCGGCAGATACTGATTGATCTTTTTCATGAGTTCTTCGGTATTTTCCTGTGTTTCCAGCTTAAAATTGGCCACCTGTCCCGCCGCGTGCACCCCCGCGTCCATCCTGCCCGCTCCGAAGACTTCTATCTCATAGCCGTAGAGACGGGACAACAGCTGTTCGAGCTTTCCCTGCACTGTTGCGTCGGTATTGCCCTGTTTCTGCCAGCCGGCATATCTTGTGCCGTCATATTGTATCAGCATACGGTAATTATAAGCCATACTGCTTTCTTCCTTTCTATATAGGATTCCCCTCAAAAACGGGACCTTGTCTATTATACCATACTGTTTGCCTTTTTGCAGGCATTTTTCTGGATTTCTGCGCCTTGACAAACACCCTCCGTATGATATAATTAAAAAGTTGTACCCATAATCCACTACGCTCTTAGCGACTCGAAAGGAGATCCCATGTTTGGACTATTTCACTTCAGAAGAAACAAAAAAGCCGAAGAAGTCAACCAACCGGAAGAGGAAGATAAGACTCCGTCTGAACATACCGGCCTCTTTTCCACCGCTCATTCGCTGGTCGCTCATGACCGGGTTCTACTCTGCGGCGCTTCCATGTTTTTGAATACCTTTTTCAAAGAAGAGTTTCTAAAAAAAGTGCAGGCGCTGGAAGTCCTTCTGTCTACGGATATTCCGGACATTCTGGAGGCCTGTCGGCAATTTGAGCCTTCGCTGCTCATACTGACCAGTGAGCTGTCCAACCTTCCGGAGCTTGCCGAACAGATCCTGCGGCGGTTCCCCCGGATCGCGATCGTGGCGTCTTCCGCCAATCCTTCTTCCCTACCATATGATAAAGACGAGCTCGCGCATCTCCATATCATTGCCGTTCTCCCCAAGCCATGCGGAGTCCAGCACTTTATTAAGGCCATGGAGGGAACCGTACGCTATACGGAACCGGTATAATTATAATATTGTGATACAGATCAGGGGCCATCGCGTGTTTTCCGCGATGGCCCCTTTTTATACCAAAAAATCCACCGTGACTTTACCAAAATCACGATGGACTTATAGTGGAGATAAGGGGACTCGAACCCCTGACCTTCTGAATGCCATTCAGACGCGCTCCCAACTGCGCTATACCCCCAGAACGAAGATTATTATATCATACATCTAAATCTTCGTCAACCCTTAATTTTGAAAACTTGTATTGCCAAATTTCCTTTTCAGGTAGATGATAAACCAGACGGTCAGGATCACACCTTTAAGAATAGAACTGATCGTAAGGCTCCACCAGACGCCGCTAAGCCCCCACATACTTCCCAGAAGCATAACCATCGGAATCCGGATGGATGTAAAAAGTATACTGACAATCGACGGCGGCAGGGTCTTACCAAATCCGGCAAAAGCTCCTTCGGTAGCAATCTCCAGACACATGAAGAGCTGAGAATAGCCCAGGATCCTCAGGTACTCCACGCCCATCGGAATCACATCCGCTTCTGTAATAAATATCCGGAAGAGCGGTTCCGGGAAAACCGTCAGCATCAGCGTCGTAAAGATCCCCCAGATTACAACAATCACCGAAGAAGTATAGAAGCCCTTGCGCACCCGTTCCCTGTTGCCCGCGCCGTAATTCTGTCCAATAAACGCATTGATGGCTGCCGCGAATCCGTCCGCTGTCATCCATGAGATGGATTCGATCTGACTTCCGACCTTCTGCACCGCTACTGCCGCATCGCCCCATCCCGCGATCAACCGGGCAACCACCATGGAAATGGTTGAAAAGATCATGCTCTGAACCGCTGTCGGCAGTCCGATCTTAACCACCTGCAGAATATCCCGCCTGCGCAGTTTTTCTCTCCAGCGGATAAACACAAACAGCATCGTATCCCGTCTGGCAAAGTAAATCATGATCACCATCACGATGCATTGTGCGAATACCGTCGCGATCGCTGCTCCCATGACGCCCAGCGCCGGAACCGGTCCCAAGCCGAAAATCAGAAGCGGATCCAACGCGATATTGGATACCAGTCCTGCGGTCGTCGCCAGAAAGGGCGCCGTGCTGTTGCCGCTCGCGGTCAGGAGCCCTGTCATGATCTGGTTAATATAGTTGAACACAATGCCGCCGCAGGTGATGATCATATATATCTCCGCATCGGCTATTACCTGCGGACTATTTAAATGAAAAAATCCAATCAGCGGACGATGCAGCAATCCTGCCGCGCCGCCGAAAATGATCCCGGCAAGAAGTCCCAGAATCAGCGCTGTCTTCGCATAGCGCGCGGCATCCAAAGGCTCTCCCGCTCCCAGCGATTGCGCCGTTTTGACCTGTCCGCCCATGCGGCACATCGTCGCGAGTCCGGCCGCCAACCAGCTGTACATGCCAGCCGCGCCAACCGCCGCGACCTGATTGCTGCCCAATCGCCCAATCCAGATCATATCTGTCAGATTGTACGCCATCTGAATCAGGGCTGTCGCCGTAATGGGCACCGCCAGGCGAACCAATGCCGGAAGGATTCTGCCCTCCAGCAGATTGACTGTTTTGCTCATGATTTACAATTCTTCTCCTGCGTCTCGATGAACAAATTTTCTCAAACAGTCAAAGGTCTCCTGACTGATGACATGCTCGATACGGCACGCGTCCTCCGCGGCCGTCTTGGGATTAACGCCGATCTTTTGCAGATAATAACTTAAAAAGCGGTGCCGCTCATAGATTTTGCTGGCAATCTCCATGCCGCTGTCCGTCAGAGTAATCATGCCCTGTCCGTCCATATCGATGTAGCCGTTCTCTCTCAGGCGTTTCATCGCGACACTGATACTCGGCTTGGAGTATCCCATATCATTGGCGATATCAATGGACCGCACCTGTCCCAACCGTTCTTTTAATACCAGAATCGTTTCCAGATAATCCTCCGCCGATTCCTTTACCTTCATCATTGTATCCGGCCCCTTCCTTTTACAGACAACTATAAATCATATTTCTGAGTCTTGGTGCGATATAGGGCTCCAGACTTGGACTGGCCTGTTCCATATAAACCGCAGTCAAACGTTTTTCCGGATCCATCATGACCCACGTTCCCGCCATGCCGCTCCATCCAAACTCTCCTATATTTCCTCCTCCGGCCTTATCCGGATCCATCATAACCCGCATTCCGAGTCCATAACCATATCCCCGGCAGTGTGTCCAGTCAAAATCTGCCCGCTGAACCTCATTCAGCCGATTGGTCCTCATGAGACGCAATGTCTCCTCCCCCAGAATCCTTATGCCTCCCCGAGTCATTCCTCCGTCACACAACGTCTGTGCGAAGATCAGATATTCCTCCAGTGTGGAGATCATTCCGGCGCCGCCCCGATCAACTCTGCAGTCCGGCCGATAATACACATCCTGCCTGGTCAGCTTGCGCTGCGTACCATCTGCCTGTCTCTCGTAGAATCCGGCCATCCGCTCCTCCAGCGTCCGGCTGTCGCAGCGGAATACTGTATCCTTGAGTCCCAGGGGCTCTGTTATATGATGCGCAATGTACTCGCTCAACCTCTCCCCGCTTATGACCTCGATCATGGCTCCCAACACATCATGGCACATACTATATCTCCAATGACTGTTCGGCTCAAATGCCAATGGACACTCTGCCAGCGCCTGCACCAGTTCTCTTGTTGTATATTCCGGCTTTTCCTCACGGAGCCGGGCAAGCCTTCCGGCTACCCCACGCGCCGCATCGCCGCCGTCCCCTTCATAGGTGAGTCCAGCTGTCATTCCAAACAGGTCTCCCACCCGAATCGGCTGAACGGCTCTGCGCAGTTCTGTTTTTGCGTTCGGCTTGGTATACAGCACCCGCATCTCGGAAAATTCCGGAAGATATGTACTGATCGGATCGGTCAGCAGGAACTTGCCCTGCTCATACAGCTGCATCGCCGCCACACAGGTAAAGAGCTTCGTCATGGAGTAGATTCGAAACATCGTATCCGGTCCGATTTTGCGTCCGCTTTCCAGGTCCGCATATCCTGTATAATGCTCATAGACCTTTTCTCCATCCCGCAGGAGCGCAAAACTGCAGCCCGGGATTCCCTTTTCCGTCAGACTGTTCAAAAAATCGGTAAGTCTCTGAAACTCCATGGCGCTTTCCCCCTTATCTGTTTTTGATCATAAAATTCCAGCTGTCCGCGCACATCTGACGCACATCTTTCTCTGCCTTCCAGCCCAGCTCACGCTCCGCCTTTGCCGGATCCGCATAACACTCGGCGATATCTCCCGGACGTCTCCCGACAATCTTATACGGAAGCTTTTTCCCGCAAGCTTCTTCATAGGCATGAATCATATCCAGAACGCTGTACCCGGTTCCTGTTCCCAAGTTGTAGATGTGTACTCCCGGCTCCTTCTTGTCCAATGCCTTTAAATGCCCCTTGGCAAGATCTACCACATGGATATAATCCCGGACTCCCGTTCCGTCCGGCGTCGGATAATCGTCGCCGAACACACGGACATACGGCAGCTCTCCCAGAGCCACCTTGGCGATATACGGCGTCAGATTGTTGGGAATTCCATTGGGATCCTCCCCCAAAAGTCCGCTCTCATGAGCTCCTACCGGATTAAAATACCGCAGCAGCACCACATTCCATTCCGGATCCGCCTTCTGCAGATCGGTCAATATCCGTTCGATAAAAAGCTTGGTTGTCCCATACGGATTGGTCGTTGACAACGGGAAATCCTCACGGATGGGAACACTCGTATACGGTTGCTGACGAGCTGAAAATCATCCGCTTCACCTGATGCACCTGCATCGCGCTGCACAGATGCAGTGTTCCCGTCAGGTTATTATGATAATATCGCAGCGGCTGCTCGCAAGACTCTCCTACCGCTTTCAGCCCCGCGAAATGAATAACCGCCGTAATCGGCTGCTCATCGAATACCCGGTTCACTCCTTCTTCATCCAAGAGATCCACCTGATAAAATGGAAAGTCACGTCCCGTAATCGTACGGATCCCATCCAAGGCTTCCGGCTTGGAATTGCAGAAATTATCCAGCACCACAATATCATATCCCGCATTCAAAAGCTCCACACAGGTATGACTTCCGATATATCCGGCTCCGCCTGTTACCAGAATCATGCTCTTTTTCCTCCCCATACTGTAATCATACGCTTCAGGATCTCTACCGCCTGTGCCGCTGCCTTAGCCGAGAACTCCGCATAGCTGACGCCCGCTTCCTCTCCGGCCGTATCCGACATGGAACGGATCACCACATAGGGCACCCGATTGCGCCAGCAAGCCTGTGCCACCGCGGCTCCCTCCATCTCTGCGCACAACGCGCCAAACCTCTCATAGATCTTAGTCCGGGCTTCCTCACCCGCAACGAACAGATCTCCGCTGGCAATCCGTCCTGTATGGACCGAAAGCCCCTCGGCCTCTCCTGCTTCCTGTGCCATGCGGATCAGCCCCGGATCCGCCGGAAAGCAGCTCTCCTCCTGATCCGGAATCACGCCCTGAGCATAACCTAATCCGGTTACATTCATATCATGCTGCACCGTATCCTGAGACACGACAATATCATAGATCTTCATTCCGGGTGCGATCGCACCTGCGGAACCCACATTGATCAGCGCCTGCGGATGAAACAGATCCATCAGCACCTGCGTTCCTATGGCGGCATTCACCTTACCAATACCACAGCGCATAGCCGCAACCTGTACCTCTCCCACAGAACCCGTTAAAAAAACACACCCGGCCGGTCCTTCCTTTTCCCGAGCATCCTCCAGGAACGCCGCCAGCCCCTGTAATTCCTGTTCCTCTGCGGCAATGACCGCTATACACTGTTTTGCCATAAATTGCCTCCCCTAATCTATACACAGTCAGTATAGCACAATTCTTTTGTATTTTCAATCTTTTCCTTTCGGCATATCGGCATTTAAAAGGGATTCGTGTCTCCTCTTCCTTATATCAAAAACTCTGGTACACTTGGGTAAATGAGGCTCTTAGGTGTACCAGAGTTTTATGGTTTTCTCTGGTTTTTCAAAAATATCTGGTACACTTTGGAGAGTGAGGCTCTTGGGTGTACCAGAATTCTATAGATTTCTCTAGATTTTCAAAATAATCTGGTACACTTTGGTGAGCAAGACTCTTGGGTGTACCAGAATTTTTTAGATTTCTCTAGGTCTTCCGAAATATCTGGTACACTTTGGAAAGCGAGACTCTTGGGTGTACCAGAGTTTTATAGTTTTCTCTGGATTTTCAAAAAATCTGGTACACTTTGGAGAGTGAGACTCTT
>CAVGBV010000019.1:30175-33457 GCA_963627615.1 Alloprevotella sp. | reverse complement strand
GATTATGCAGCCGAATTCATTCGAGCCATTGTCTTTTTAAATTTCAGAAGAAAGACTGTAACAGTCGTGCAGACGGCCAGAACGTCCGCAACGGGTTCCGCTAAAAATACAGCGAAAACCTTATCATCAAAGAAATTCGGCAGGATATAGATCAGCGGAATCAATAAGATTATTTTACGTAGGATCGCCAGGAAAAGCGATGTCTTGGCGTCCCCGAGGGCAATAAAGGTCTGCTGGCAGGCGTTTTGCGCACCGAAAATCGTCATGCCCATCAGGTAAATCCGCAGTGCCCAGCTGGCGTATTCAATCATCTGCTCGTCGGATGCAAAAAGCATGACGTAGATCCGAGGGAATAAAACCGCGGATCCAGCGATCAAGAGCGAATAACTTACACAGCTGATCAGGACCAGCGTATATGCCTTCTTTACACGCTCCGCATTCCGGGCACCGTAATTATAGCTGATGATAGGCTGAGCACCCTGCGTGATGCCGGACAGGGGAAGAGAGATCAGCTGCATAACACTGGAGAGAATGGCCATGGCTCCGACGGCAAGGTCTCCTCCGTATTTGTAGAGCGAAGAGTTGAAGCAGATATTGAGCAGGCTCTCCGTGGACTGCATGACAAAGGGAGAGAGTCCTAATGCGATGCAAGGCAGATAGATTCGCCAACGCATCCGCAGGTTGGAGAGACGCAAACGAATGTGTGCGCGGCGTCCCATAAGGAAGCTTACAACCCATACGGCTGAGATTCCCTGAGAGATGACCGTCGCGATCGCCGCACCGGAGACCCCCATCCGGAAAACAAAAATAAACAGCGGATCCAGCACAATATTGCACACAGCGCCGATCAGGACGCTCAGCATGCTGATCTTTGTAAAGCCCTGCGCTGTGATGAAGGCATTCAGGCCCAGTGCCAGCTGAACGAATATGGTTCCGCAGACATAGATCCGCATATATGACATGGCATAGGGCAATGTGTTTTCGCTGGCTCCAAACATCCATAGGAGCCGCTCGCCAAATATCAAGAAGATAACGGTCAGTATGATGGCGGCGACAATCGTTCCAAGTGTACAACTGCCAAGGATCTTCTCGGCTTCTTCTGGTTTTCCGCGTCCCATCATAATAGAAGCTCTGGGAGCACCGCCGATACAAAACAGATATGCGCAGGCAGAGATCAGCATGATAATCGGCATGGTCAGCCCGATTCCTGTCAGTGCGTTGGCTCCGATCCCTTCGATATGACCGATATACATACGGTCTACCATATTATACAGCGCATTGACCAATTGCGCCGTAATAGTCGGAATCGATAATTTCAGAAGCAGTTTGCCGACGCTTTCGGTGGCAAGCTGTTCGTCTTTTTGTGTCATGCCTCTCTTCCTTCCTTATCTCTTATCGAAATGTGACACCCCAGATCAGCTGTCCGCGGGTTCCGACGACCAACCGATTGCCGTATACGGCAGGAGAAGCCTCGATATTACTGCCGAGGTTAATGCTGTCCAGGCATTCACCGGTCAGACCGTCGACCAGATGCAGATCTCCGTTAAAATCTCCGTTAATAACATAGCCCTTACCGGACTCATCGTAGACACATACCGGAGAACTCCAGCTATAGCCGGTGCTATGCTCCCAAACCACTTCACCGGTTGCCTTGGATATAGCGGCCAGTCTGCCTTCCATTCCCCATGGCGTTCTGGAGACAGGTACATAAATATAGTCGGATAAACTGCCCTCTCCGAGTGCCAGTGTCCCCTGTACGCCGCCGGATAAGTCTTCAATCGTCCAGCAATCGTAAGATACAGACCAGACAATCTCACCGGTCTCAGCGTCGATTTTCCATATGGGAATCTCGACCGTCTCATCCTCCGTCCCGCGCCATCCGGCATGATAGGAGGTAGAAATATAGAGATAGGGCTTGCCGTTTTCCATATCCAGAACCGGCGAGCAATTGGTATCATCCCATACGTCCTGCACCCACACCGGCTCCAGTGTGTTCAGATCCAGGCAGATCAGGTTGCCGCCGTTATCACTGACATACAGATAATGCCGATAGATGACGGCACTATCCTCCATGCCCAGCCACATCCAACGATTGCTCAGATACGTCCACATCACCATGGGATCCGGAGCAATGCTCAGCGTACCGGCTTCCGGATCATATTGCGTATTGAGTTTTAAAATATGCAGAACTCCGTTTTCACCGGGATAAATCAATTGATCCGTCTCCGCGCATATAAGAGCGGAACTGTCCCAAAAAGGAACTGAACGGGGCGCTTCTTCTTCGTAGGATCCAAAGGTATACATCACACTGCAATCCAGCAGATTGATAATAAAGACCTTGGAGGCATTGTCATCACCGCTCAGATATCCGGAACCTACATACAGAATGGGATATCCACGGGGATCCAGGGTTCCGGCGCCTTTAAAAGTATATCCCATATAGAGCGGCTCACGGGTCTCTTCTCCTGTATCCAGATCCAGAAAATATACATAACCGTCCAGAGAGGCATAGATGACTTCTACAAGGCCGTCCTTTTCTTTTGCCCAGTCATACATATTCATATGCTGCTTCTCAGTCTGACTCCATACCCGCATCAAGGGCTGGCCGGTCCATCCGTTTCCGGTCCATACACTGCCATCCGGCGTCAGCATATAACTTGTGCCGTAATTCCAGCTGTTGTCAGTGTCGAATTTTTTCTGAGACATAGATACATGGCCAACGACTGGATGAGAACGGAAATTGTTGCCGCGGAAGGTAAAGATACCATCGGCCTTGGCATATCCGTCTCCATCCCTCATATCGATGGATTCCTGCGCCTGATATGTTTCGACTTCGTCTCCATTGATATAGATATGTGTTTCTGCCAGATAACGATCCGGCTCTGTACCTTCTACACAATGGGCTTCAAAAGGAAGCTCCGGCACCGTGTCAGAGGATTCTTCCGTGCTCTCCTCTACGCTGACGGCCGAATTCTCCTGAAAAGAATCCTCATTGGGGGAACTCTCGGATAGAGATTCCATCACCTGGATATTGGGGCGAATCTCTCCCTTCCAGAACCAGATGCCGAGAATCGCCAGAGTTAAGATCGCGCAGGTACACAGTAAAACTTCCAGAAAAACGATCAGAGAACGGAGGGCTCCTCCCCTTTTCTTTCGCATAGTACGCCTCATCACCTTTAGCCTTAGATTCTTTTCGGCCCTCCGGCATATGGATACCGAAGGACCGAAAACAGAGTTGTATTTGTTATATTATCTTACGACCACGTTTACAATCCGGCCGGG
>CAVGBV010000019.1:18668-30165 GCA_963627615.1 Alloprevotella sp. | reverse complement strand
AATCTGATTCATCAGCCGTTCGTCAGCATGGAAGGCAGCCATCGCAGCCGCCTGATCGGCATCCTTCGGAATTGAGAGAGTGCCTTTGGCCTTGCCGTTGATCTGTACAGCGATGGTAATCATATCCTCCACCGTCTTGGATTCATCCCAGTCCGGCCAAGGCTGCTGATACAATCTGCCGCTGAATCCGCAGTCTTCCCACATCTCTTCCGTAATATGAGGAGCGTCCGGATTCAGAAGAAGCAGAAGGATCCGCATCTCTCCGCGAGTAATGCTTCCCTTGGCATAGAACTCATTGACCAGCGCCATCATCGCGGCAATCGCTGTGTTGAATTTCAGATTCTCATCATCCAGGCTGACCTTTTTGATTGTTTTATGAATCCAGGTCTCCATATCCGAAGAGATTCCCTCATCTTCGGTCATCATTTCCTGCAGCTTCCACACACGCTCCAGGAATCTTCGGCATCCCTTGACACCGTTCTCAGACCACGGAACCGCCTTCTCAAAATCACCGATGAACATTTCGTACAGACGCATGGTATCGGCGCCATAAGCATCGACAACCTCATCCGGATTGACAACATTGCCGCGGGATTTGCTCATCTTCTCGCCGTTGGAACCAAGAATCATACCATGAGAGGTACGCTTCTGATAAGGCTCCTTGGTCGGCACAACTCCGATATCATACAAAAACTTATGCCAGAAACGGGAATACAGCAGATGCAGAGTCGTGTGCTCCATGCCGCCGTTGTACCAGTCTACCGGGGACCAGTACTCCAGATTCTCCTTGCTGGCCAGCGCCTGATCGTTGTGCGGGTCCATATAGCGCAGGAAATACCATGAAGATCCGGCCCACTGGGGCATTGTATCGGTTTCACGCTGCGCAGGACCTCCGCACTGCGGGCAGGTGGTATTGACCCAGTCTGTCATAGTAGCCAGCGGCGACTCACCATCCGGCCCGGGTTCATAACTCTCAACCTCCGGCAGAAGCAGCGGAAGCTCACTCTCCGGCAAGGCTACCGGTCCGCACTTGGGACAATGAACGATCGGAATCGGCTCGCCCCAGTATCTCTGACGAGAGAATACCCAGTCGCGGAGCTTGAAGTTAACCTTCTTTTCTCCCAGGCCCTTTTCCGTCAGCCATTCTACGATTGCCTTTTTGGCGTCTTCTACCTGCATGCTGTCCAAAAATCCGGAATGAACCATCACACCGGTCTCGATATCCGTATAAGCTTCTTTCTCTACATCTCCGCCGGCAACGACTTCGATAATCGGAAGATTGAACTTTTTAGCGAATTCCCAGTCACGGGTATCATGACCGGGTACAGCCATAATCGCACCGGTACCATAGCTCATCAATACATAATCGGAGATGAATACGGGAATCTTTTTACCATTGACAGGGTTGACAGCTTCGATGCCTTCCAGCTTTACGCCGGTCTTTTCCTTGGCCAGTTCGGTACGTTCAAAATCGGACTTCTCCATGGCACGCTGTCTGTACGCACTGACTTCATCCCAGTTGGAAATACGATCTTTCCATTCGTCCAGGAAGGGATGCTCCGGAGACATGACCATATAGGTTACACCAAACATCGTATCCGGACGCGTAGTATAGATCCGCATCTTGCGGTCCGCAACTTCGAAATCCACTTCCGCGCCTTCGCTGCGGCCAATCCAGTTCTTCTGCTGCGTCTTGACTCTCTCGATATAATCCAGTCCGTCCAGATCATCGATCAGTCTCTGCGCATACTTGGTGATCGCGAGCATCCACTGCGTCTTCATCCGGCGCTCAACCTTGCCGCCGCATCGTTCACATACGCCGCCGACAACTTCCTCATTGGCCAGACCAACCTTACAGGAGGTACACCAGTTGATAGCCATCTCCTTCTTATAGGCCAGTCCGTGCTTAAAGAGCTGCAGGAAGATCCACTGGGTCCATTTATAGTATGAGGGATCGGTGGTGTTGATCTCACGGCTCCAGTCAAAGGAAAGTCCCAGAGACTGCAGCTGACTCTTAAACCTTGCGACATTGCGCGCGGTTACAATCTTAGGATGAATTTTATTCTTAATGGCATAATTCTCGGTTGGCAATCCGAATGCATCCCAGCCAATAGGAAACAGAACATTATATCCCTGCATTCTCCGCTTACGGGCAACAATATCCAGAGCCGTATACGGACGGGGGTGTCCTACATGAAGTCCCTGTCCGGACGGATACGGGAACTCGATCAAAGCATAATACTTTGGTTTTTCTTTGTTATCAGAGGCATGGAACGCACCTTCGCCTTCCCAGATGTCCTGCCACTTCTTTTCGATCACTTTCGGATCATACGCCTTCACAACACATACCTCCCACAAATATAACACTCAATAAACTGCAATGGACAGTTTGATTTCCATTATAGCAAAATTCCATATAAAAAACAAGCCAATCTTATAAATTGGCTTGTTTTTTGAAAAAGAATCTTCTTATTTGCCCATCTTATCCTTGGCATACGCTGCCAGGATCTGTACAATTCCATCCGGCGTAAAATACGATGTATCCAGACAGATATTGTAGTTCTTGGCCTGGCCCCACTCCTGCGCCGTATAAAAATCATAATACTTGGCACGCTGGCGGTCCGTACGGCGAATCACACCTTCTACATCCTTTGCTGATACATTGTACAGCCGCATGATACGCTCTTTACGGAATTCCAGGCTCGCGTGAACAAAAACCTTTAAGAGTCCCGGGGTTCCATCCAGCAGATAATCGGCACATCGTCCGACAATCACGCAGGATCCCTCGGAGGCCACCTTGCGGATGACATCGGCCTGGATAGAAAACAGAGAATCATTGGTCAGCATGTCGTTATTGTAATACATATAGTTGCCGGGATATACAGAAGCACTCCATCCCATGGACATCATCAGGCCGTGATTGGCCTTTTCATCTGCCCGCTCAAAGATATGGGACTGAATTCCGCTCTCTTCCGAGGCTCTGGTTAAAAGCTCCTTATCATAAAAAGGAATCTCCAACAGATTGGCCAGCTTTTCACCAATCTCACGTCCGCCGCTGCCATACTCTCTTCCGATGGTAATGATAACCGGTCTTGCCATATTCTGTTCCTCCTTTTGAATCAATGACTTAAACTATGTCTATATTATAACATATTAACAGGAAAGTGTCCAGCGCACTGATAAATTTTACGGATTCTTTCTGGATATTAGACGGGAAACATGGTCCTGGAGAGAAAGACAACACAAGTCAGGGATAAGGGACTGAGTAGTGTCGCATACAATACGGTCTGCGCCGCGAAGTCCGGATAATTGTCCCGTTCCATCGCGATCAGCGCTGTATTCAGGGCCGTAGGCACAGCGGAAGACATCATCAGAACCTGCGCCGTGAAGTTGTCAAAACGAAACAGCAGAATTAGAAGCATAGCGAGAAGCGGTCCGCCGATCAGCCGCAGAAAAACGGCCATGCCTACATCCAGAGAAGGTTTTGCGATCCGGGTCCGTGAGAGCTGTACACCCAATGTAAACAGAGCGATCGGCACCAAACCGTTTTTCAGATAGACAACGGCTGCCCACAAGGGAAACTGGGTCAGATCATAGGGAAGGCAGTACTTCAACAGAAAGGCCAGTGGAATAGCGTATACTGTCGGCATGGTAAAGACACTGATCAGAGCATCTTTCCAGCCCATCTTTTTCCCCATACTGGCATTATAGAATCCTAGTGTATTGACAGATAGGTTCTGGACGATCAGAACAACGATCTGCAGCGCCAGAGCCGGTGCAAGGTACGGGGTCTCTCCGTCGATAATAAAGGGAACGCCGCTGAATACTAACGTAATCAAAGGAACACCGATGTTGCCGCTGTTATAAAACATCAGTGAATTCATAAAGGCGTTGCGCATGCCTGTATCATATTTTCGGACACGGCCGATCCCGCGGGCCAGCAGATGATTCAAAAGCAATAGGGAAAGAGCAAAGATGAGTACCCAGAGCATGGAGTCCGGAAGCACTGTCGTATAGATCTGATAAAAAGTAAACGTAGGAACAAAGACATAAAAATTCAGTTTGCTCAGTGTCTTGACATCCATCGGGAACTTTTTGCCCATCAAAAAGCCCAGGCAGACGATGCAGATGATCGGCAAGATATTATGTGTCAGTATGTACAGAAACACGTCCATTATGATCCCCCTGTATTATTTATATGGTGAAAATTATTATACACCGCCTGTGGATTCCTGTCAAATTTTTCAGGCTTTGGCATATGTATAAAACAAATCCATACATACGGAGGAACTATATGCCCGATTCATTGAATATCGCGCCGCCAGAACCTATGCGGATATTGAGAAGTGCCCTGCCCTATCTCGGCGTATCCATGCAGAGACAGCTCTCTCTGGCGTTAAAGTGCCTGGAATTACAGAACATGCTCCAAAGTCCGCCGCCTTCCACGGAAGGAGGCTCGCTTTTCCGTGGAGGTCAGGAGGGAGGAACTACAGATCCCGCACAGAACCGACTGGAAATGCTAAAGGAAATACGCGGTGCATGTGATCCGGAACATACCGGTTATGTGGATACTCTGATGCAGACCTTCCGCATGCAGTCTATGATACAGAATATGCCCTCCTCCGCCCCCAATACAGCTCCGGCAGAGTCAGAACCCATTATCCCGTTTAAGCGGCCGGAGGCTTCTGTACATCGGGACACTACGTTGGAACATACTTTGAAATCCATGTTAAATCCGCAGCAGCAGGCCGTATTTCAATCCATGAGCGGGATGCTGCGTGGACAGATGGGTCAGGGCTCAGGTGTCGGTAATGGATAACTTCTCTGCTATCTTGCGCGGCAAACCTGCCTTTCGAGCCTTGCCGGTACAAAAGAGAAAACTTCTGGAAGAGATGGGAGAATTAATGACTGGACGCAGTCAGATGGAATGCATCCAGATCTTTCTGGCGTATCGGATGCGCATGGACAATGAGGGACTCCAGTTGAATGCCAGAGAATCCGCACTGATGAAGGACTGTCTCCTGGACCTTCTGGATCCCAAGGAACGGGCAAAGGCAGAATGGCTTCTGCGCTCACTGTGATAAACGGAGAAAGCCGGGCCAAAGCCCGGCTTTCTCACTATCAAAGGAAACGCGTATTCAGTTCCGGAGGATTCCGGACGCTCCTTTATTCCTTTTTGCTGGCGGCAATGATCTTCTCCTGTACATCTCTGGGAACCTCTTCATACCGCAGGAAGGACATGGTAAAGCTTCCTCTGGCCTGCGTCATGGATCTCAGATCCGTTGCGTAAGTGAACATCTCTGCGGTGGGAACCTCAGCTTCGATAATCTGCTTCTTGCCTTGATGTGTCATTCCCAGTACGCGTCCGCGGCGCTTATTCATGTCCCCGATAACGTCTCCCATATAGGCTTCATCAACCGTAATCTTAACCGAGGATACCGGCTCCAGAATTACAGGCTTAGCCTGCGGGATACCGGTTTTGAAGGCAATGGAAGTCGCCATCTTAAAGGCCATTTCGGAAGAGTCGACCGGATGGTAGGAACCATCTACCAGAGTCGCCTTGACTCCGACCATAGGATAACCGGCCAGGACACCTTCCTGAACACACTCCTGAAGCCCCTTTTCAACCGCCGGGAAATAATTCTTGGGAACAGAGCCTCCGAAGATTTTCTCTTCAAATACGCACGGAGTCTCCATATCACCGGACGGCTCAAAGATGATATGCACATCGCCATACTGACCATGTCCGCCGGACTGCTTTTTATGTTTGCCCTGAACTCTCGCCGTGTCCTTGATCGTCTCACGATACGCGACCTTAGGCGCTTTGAGATCTACGTCCAATTTGAATTTGTTTTTCAGTTTATTAACCGTCACATCCAGATGCTGATCGCCGATGCCGAAAATCTGCTGCTGCTTGGTTTCCTTGTCCATCTTCGCCTTAAGCGTAGGATCTTCTTCCATCAGTTTGCTGAGACCGGAAGAAATCTTTTCTTCATCGCCCTTACTCTTTGGCATAACAGCCATACACAGCAAAGATTCCGGGAAGGAGATCGGCGGGAACTCAATACTGATGCCCTTGCCGCACAGGGTATCGCAGGTACCGGTAACGGCCAGCTTTGTTACGATACCGATATCTCCGGCATGCAGCTCGGTTACTTCGATCTGCTCTTTGCCTCTGGGAATATAGATGTGATTCAGCCGTTCCTGAACCCCCTTATTTACATTGGTAACGGTATCACCCGCCCGCAAGATACCGGATACAACCTTAAAGTATGTAATCTTGCCAAAGAAGGGGTCAACCACGGTCTTGAACACAAAAGCACTCATAGGCCCTTCCTGCGTACAAGGCACTTCAATCTCTTCACCCTTTTCATTCTCTGCTTCCAGCGTCGGGTGTACGGTATTAGGACTGGGAAGATAACGGCCGATTGATGTCATCAGAACACCGATACCGGTTCCATTGGCAGCTACACCGCACAGAACAGGGACGATTTCACCGCTGACAATACCAGCCTGTAAAGCGTCCTGAATCTCTTTGAGGGTAAAGTCTTCGCCCTCTGTCTCAAAATATCTCTCCATTAAGCTTTCGGAGGACTCGGCTACGGTCTCCAGAATCATCTGACGCACCGGCTTGATCTCTTCGGTGATCGAATCCGGCACCGGACAGGATTCCACGCGGTCGTTGACAAATTTTCGGCCTTCCATCTTAACGACATTGACAAATCCGGAGAACTTTCCGTTTTCCTTAAAAGGAACCTGGAAGGGAGCGATTCTCTTGCCAAAGGTGTCCTGCAGCTGCTGCAGCACGCGCACCAAATCCGCGCCCTCTTCATCCATGCCGTTTACAAAAATGAAACGGGGCGTCTTGCGTTCTTCCAGCATCTCCCAGGCAAGCTCAGTTCCGACCTGCACCCCCGACTTGGCAGATACGACAATAATTCCGGCTTCTGCAATGTGTGCGGCTTCTTTGGCCTCTCCCACAAAGTCAAAATATCCGGGTGTATCCAAAATATTATATTTAAATCTGTCCCACTCTATCGGAATTACGGATGCATTGATAGAAAATCCTCTTTTTACCTCTTCTGGGTCATAATCACTGACAGTATTGCCTTCTTGAACCTTACCACGGCGCTTGATCGCTCCTGAAGCGTAAGCCATTGCCTCTGCCACCGTGGTCTTACCGACCCCTCCATGGCCAAGCAACACGACGTTGCGAATTTCTTCCGAACCATAGACCTTCATAACAATTCCTCCAATTCCTTTGATAGTTGATGCATTCTCATCCGTCAAATTCATCAACGGATTCGTTTTGCTCATATTACTGTTTATTCGACTATGACAAAAGATTTCCTTTTTATTTTATGAAATTTATTGGTTTTTTACCAAATAAATTTTCTTAGGTTCCGTTTTAGTAAGAAGTATGGTATGATAACGGCAGGAGGGATGTTAAAATGAAAACTATCGCAAGCTTTACGATTGATCATATCCGTTTACTGCCCGGTCTTTATGTATCCAGGAAGGATGAAGTCGGCGGAAACTGCCTGACAACATTTGATGTACGTCTGACGGCGCCGAACCGCGAACCGGTTCTGTCTACCGGCGCGATTCACGCAATTGAACATATTGGCGCGACCTATCTGCGCTGTGATTCTGCACTGGCTTCTCAGACTATATACTGGGGCCCCATGGGCTGCCGCACCGGTTTTTACGCGATTTTTTCAGGAGATCTAACGCCGCAGGATATCGCCGATGAGATGATCCGCCTCTTTCAGGCGGTCTGCGATCATACCGGACCGATTCCCGGAGCAACGCCGGAGGGATGCGGCAATTATTCCGATATGGATCTTCCTGCCGCGCAGGAAATCAGCCGCAAGTACCTTGAGATCCTAACACATCTGGATACTGCGCACAGCAGTTATCCTGCCTGAAATAAGGATAGGGGCTCACCATGAAATTCCACGAACAGTTAAATGAATACATACGGCTGATAGACTGTACGGCCAAGGAGTTGAGCGACGCTTCCGGCCTCTCCCCTGCGACCCTCAGCCGCTACCGTTCCGGGGAGCGCGTCCCAGGAATCGACACCAAAGCCTTTCGACAGCTGATGGCTGCTATTGTCCGGATCGCGGAAAAAAAGCGGATTTCGACAGTTACCGCAGATCTCGTCGCTGAAGAATTTCGCTCCTGTTCGGATATTGTCGCCGTCAACCGGGAGCAGTGCTGCCGAAACTTTGATGGACTGCTGTCGCTTCTGAATATTAATATCTCCAAGCTCTGTCAGTCGATCAATTATGACAGCTCAACAATATTCCGATTTCGAAACGGGACCCGCCAGCCGGCCGATCCCGCAAAATTTGCCGCGGCAGTCGCGAAATATATTGTTTATGAGAGGAACGAAGAATCCGATGCGGCGGTCCTGGCTGAATTGCTGAACTGCTCCGCGGATGAGATTACAGATCCTGAGATTGCTTTGAATCGGATACAGAACTGGTTATTATCCGAAGGACAGGATCCGGAAAGCGATTATGTGTTTGATTTTCTGGCCAAGCTGGATGATTTTAATCTGAACGAATATATCAAGGCGATTCATTTTGATGAACTGAAGGTTCCCATGTCCATGCCCTTTTCTCTGCCTACATCCAAGACGTATTTTGGATTAAAGGAAATGATGGCCAGTGAACTGAACTTCTTAAAGGCCACTGTTCTCTCAAAGTCTTCCGCTCCTGTTATCATGTATAGTGATATGCCCATGGGAGAAATGGCAAAAGATCCGGAATTTCCCAAGAAATGGATGTTCGGTATGGCGATGATGTTAAAAAAAGGACTCCACCTCCATCAAATCCATAATCTGGATCGTTCTCTGGAAGATATGATGCTGGGACTGGAGAGCTGGATCCCCATGTATATGACAGGACAGATCTCCCCCTATTATCTGAAAGGTGTTCAGAACAATGTGTTTCTGCATTTTTTGAAGGTTTCCAGTGCAGCGGCTCTTTCCGGAGAAGCGATCAATGGTTTTCATGCCGAAGGAAAATATTATCTGACAAAATCCAAAGAGGAAGTGGCATACTACCAGAAGAGAGCCCAAGAACTACTAAAAAATGCTCAGCCTCTGATGGAGATTTACCGCGAGGATAAGATTCGTTCCCTGAACGCTTTTCTGCTCTCGGATTCGGAGACTCCGGGCAAGCGCAGGAATATTCTGTCGTCCCTTCCGCTGTACACGATGGATGCCCGGTATCTGGAGCAGTTTTTGACGCGGCATGACATTCCGGAGCAGGACCGGACAAGGATCCTGGAATACGCTTCGGCTCAGCGCAAGATGTGTGAAGCGCTCTTAAAAAAAGGAACGATAGCGGACGAGATCGCCCTTCCGGATGTTGAAGAATTTGAGCGTTTTCCGATGCTGCTGTCCCTCTCGAATCTTTTCTATGAGACAAGTATTCCATATACCTGGCAGGAATATCAGGAGCACCTGGAACAGACTCGGACCTATGCCGCCTCTCATCCTGGTTATACTCTCAATGAGTCTTCCGGCTATGTTTTCAGAAATCTCCAGATTCATATTCATGAAGGAAAATGGGTCATGGTATCCAAAAATAAAACTCCCGCGATCCATTTTGTCATTCATCACCCGAGACTTTGTGAGGCGATCGAGAGCTTTGTACCGCCCGTAATTGAAGTATAAAATATGGCAGAACGCTATTTTGCGAAAGCGTTCTGCCATATTTTTATCTGCGTTTTAATTCTTCCCATTCCGGGCCCATATCCAGGCCGCCGTTCTTGCTTCCTACATATGTATCGCCGGACCGATAGACATGGTCATAGGCAACATCAGCTTCGTATTGACGGCCCGTGGAGTCTGTATAGGAGTTGACACCGCGGATCGCTTCGGAGTTCTTTTCCCAGATCCGGTCCATCCTCTGGCTTCGTTCCCAGTTTCCCTGATTTATGATATCCGATGTCTCGGATAAAGTCTGGGATATGCGCTGAGAAGAACGGATGGCTGTCTGCTGTCGCTGCATGGCTCCCTGAACCTGCACCCGCTGTGCGTTCTGAAGTTCTGCTTCCTGCAGCGCGTAATAGAGAGAACCATATTCTATCTCAGCGATAAAACGATCGAGTACAGCTTCATATTCGGCGGCGTCGGTATGCGGATACAGGAGAAGAAGGTCAAAGGAACGTCCCCAGTCAAAGGTTCCCATTCCGCCGATTCCATACATGGCCCCCATCATCGCCATCCCTTTTTTTAACATGTTCATCATATCTTCGCGCCCATTCTGCTGCGGCCGATTCCGTTTAGCCAGAATTGTCGCGAAATAGCCGTCATAGACTCCTCCATTCATCTGGATGCGGAATCGGAACTTTCCGGGCTCCAGCCGGACCGGCCCATCCAGTTTACGAGAAGCTTCCTGTTGAAAACGCATTGCCTTGGTATTTAAGACATCCGGAGACAGAGGCTGCAATTGCGCCTGCACGCCGCCCGTGATCATAGTAATACGCTCATAGGCGTATTGCGCCAGCTCCACAGATCTGCGGTAGCAGACCAATGAGGCAGGGTCCAGCTGATAATCGCGGGTGGCCTGTCCCATAAAGGCGGAGAACATAGAAGGCTTCTGCTGTGCATAGTCCTTGTAATAGGCAAAAGGCAGAAATATCATCTGAGCGCCGCTGTTGGAATACATCTGGAGTCCCTTGCAAACAGGCGCTAATGAAGAGACCGATGGATTATCATCAATTACCTGATAGTTCCATCCGCCTGGAATATACGCCTTAAAGAGCGCTCCACCGCCGCCATATTGAATGATTTTCACTTCATTCTCCTGTCTGGGCTGTGAAGACAAGGTATATTCTGTTCCGCACTGTACACAGCGAATATGAGTCTCTCCCTCCGGAAACCTCATAATATTACCGCAGTTCCTGCAGCGGACTTCTCTGTATGTCATCCTGATTCCCCCTCTAAGTATAGATTCCTCAGTGATTGTATTATAACGCCTTTTGGACCTTTTGCGGCTTGAATTTCCAAGTTGGATAATGCCAATACGGAAACTGTACTGTCAGAAAATGTTTTTTATTATAAAATAAAAGTAAATTTATTTATACGAATGGGGGCGCAGAAGGATATGCGAAAAAGCAGGATGATGTTTCCTTTTTTATATCTGATGTGTGCGGTTTGCTTTCTTGGAGGATGTAAAACAAAAGCAGAAAAATCATTGTCTACATACTGTGATGCGCGGACGCAGAGTTTTCTTCAACAGGGAAGCGATGTGACGACACTCCAATATCGATGTTTCTATGAGGCTTCCAGCGAATATACAGTCACGGATACGGATGTGATATCGGACTGCCTGGAAGCGATCTCCCATATCAAGGTGACTGGTGAGACGCAGATTATGGCATCGGATGCCAGTGATCTCTTTTTATTTACGACAGAAAACGGGGAGCAATATTCCTTTTCCTTTAACGGACATCATTTTGAGCTTGGCGGAAAGCTGTA
>CAVGBV010000019.1:12504-18600 GCA_963627615.1 Alloprevotella sp. | reverse complement strand
ATCCGAAACTCATAAAGCATATAACAACAAACCGGCCGAATCCTGTATCAGGAACCGGCCGGTTTGTTGTTTATTCATTCTCTTTAAGTTTTTCTGCCTGATCCACAGCCGTGATATAATCAATCAGTTCATCCAGATCCCCGTCCAGAACATTTTCCATTTTGTATAGCGTGAGTTTGACCCGATGATCCGTAATCCGCGTCTGAGGAAAATTATAAGTCCGTATCTTTTCGCTTCGATCTCCGGTGCCTACCTGACTTCTGCGGTTTGCCGATACCGCGGCCTGCTGCTTGGCAAGCTCCAGATCATAGAGACGAGAACGCAGAACCTTGAGCGCCTTGTCTTTATTTTTTAGCTGCGATTTCTCATCCTGACAGCTTACGACAATCCCGGTAGGAAAATGCGTAATCCGCACAGCGGAATCCGTGGTGTTGACGCATTGGCCTCCATTTCCGGAGGAACGGAACACATCGATACGGATATCTCCGGGCTTGATCTCCACTTCTACATCCTCCACCTCCGGCAGTACGGCAACTGTCACGGTAGAAGTATGGATCCGGCCTCCGGATTCAGTTACCGGTACACGCTGCACCCGGTGTACTCCACTCTCGTACTTCAGCCTTGAATACGCACCATGTCCGGTGATGGAGAACACGATCTCCTTAAAGCCGCCCAGTCCGTTTTCATTGACGCTGACAACAGAACTTTTCCATCCCTTGCGCTCTGCATAGCGGCTGTACATCCGGTACAGCTCGGAAGCGAAAAGCGCCGCTTCATCTCCGCCGGCCCCGGCGCGAATCTCTACAAAGACATTCTTTTCATCATTGGGATCCTTGGGCAGCAAAAGAAACTTTAGCCTACGCTCCTGCTCTGCCGCCTGTGCGCGGCCCTCGGCCAGTTCATCCTTGGCAATCTGACGAAGCTCTTCATCAGACTCCTCCTCTAACAATTCCAGGCTGTCCTGCTCCAGTTGGAGCGCTTGCCGATATTTTTGATAGGCCTCTACAAGGGGAGTCAGATCCGCATGTTCCCGCATCGTTTTTTGCCATAGTCCCTGATCAGCAATGATTGCCGGATCATTCAGCCTTCGGCCTAGTTCTTCGTACCTGCGTTCCAGATCGCCAAGCTGTTCAAACATCAGGATTTCCTCCTCTCTACCTTGTTTTCCGGGCTACCGCAACCCGGTCCCTGTGTTCCAGATCCTGTAGAATCCGGATCTCTGTCATATCGGCTTCCTGCAGCGATGTCTGCACGGCAGCGCCCTGTTCACAGCCAATTTCCAGAAAAAGCATACCGTCAGAGACGAGCCATCGGGAAGCCTCTGTTATGATTTTTCGATAAAAATCAAGGCCGTCCGTTCCTCCGTCCAAAGCCATACTCGGTTCGTATTCCCGCACATTCCGGTCAAGATCCGCAATCTCCCGTGTAGGAATATAAGGAGGATTGGAAACAATATAATCCAGCTCTCCGAGACACTGAGAGGGCAGCGCGTCAAAAAGGTCTCCCTGACATAATGTCAGACGATCGGAAACTCCCAATCGCCTGGCATTTTCTGCTGTTACGTTCAGTGCGTCCCTGGAAAGATCTGCCGCGTACATTCTTACATCGGAAGGTCCCAAGGACAGCAGACTGATGGCGATACATCCGCTGCCGGTACACAGATCGGCGCCCAGAAGCTTCCGGCTGCGCGGCATCCATGACAAAACAGTTTCTACCAGCACTTCTGTATCCATTCGCGGAATCAGTACGCGAGGATCCACACAAAATGTAAGTCCCATAAAGTCCTGGGTACCGGTAATATATTGTGCCGGACAGCCATCCGCCCTTTTCTGAATCCATGTCAGATAACGGGCTGCGTCTTCTTTTTCTACCGGCTGCTCTCGATGCGTAAAAAATGTGCCCAAGTCCAGCTTTAGTGCGTCCAACAGGAGATATCTCGCATCCTCCGCAGCTTCGGCAATTCCTGCTTCTTTCAGAAGGAATGTACCTTGAGAAAGCAGTTCTCCTAGGCAATATTTATTTCCCATCCGTCCCCTTTTCGGCATCGCCGTCTACCAGTGTGATCTGAGAACGCACTCGCTCCCAGTCCGCCTGTAAATGCTCCGGGAGTCTTCCTTCCGCGTCCAGCACCGCCAATGTAGAAGCGATCGCAGTCTCCGCCTCGGCTGCATCCGGTTCCTGTGTCGTCAGCTTCTGCAGCATCAGTCCCGGCCAAGTCACAATACGCATCAGCGTTGAATGGCTGCGGTTAGAATACATAAGAACTTCATAGGAAACACCAGCCACTACTGGAATCAAAAGAATCCGGAAAAGCATTCTCAAAAAAGGATTGGCTACATAGACAACGGCAAAGAACAGAATACTGATGATCATAACCAAAAACAGAAAACTGGTTCCGCATCGCCGGTTCAGCCTTGTATAGGTCAATACGTTTTCCGTATTCAAAAGATTGCCGTCCTCCAGGCAGTTGATCGTCTTATGTTCCGCACCATGATATTCAAAAACGCGGTGAATGTCCTTCATCCGTGAGATCGCCGCAATATAACCGATAAAGATCGCCACTCGTATGATTCCTTCCAAAAAGCTCAGGAGAATCCGGCTGCGGATCCAACCTACCAGCGGCTGAACAATCAGCGCCGGTAAAAATATAAAGAGACCCAGTGCCAGAATAACACCCAAAATCACGGAAAATCCCATCGTGATTGCTTCTTCATGCGCCTGCCACCATTTCCCCAAGCCGGACTTTTTCTCCGGCTTCGCCTCTTCTTCCATGAAAAAATCTGAAGAAAAGGTCAAAGTCTTCATCCCGATTATCATGGATTCTACGAATCGGACAGCGCCTCGAAGGATCGGCAGAGCCAACACCCGATACTTGGAGGTTACAGAAACGCTGTTAAAAAGTGCCGTTATAATACTTCCGTCCTGCTTGCGTACGGATACGGCATACTTCTCTTTCCCCTTCATCATGACTCCCTCCATAACAGCCTGTCCGCCGATACGGAGATCACTGCACATCTGTCTGCGATCTTCCATTCTTGCACCTCATTTCTATATAAACAAAAAAGAGACTCTCCGAAGAAAGCCCCCCTTTTTGCAACGAACTTATTTCTGATTCGTCATGCCATACTTACGATTGAACTTATCGATACGGCCGCGGGCTGCCATAGTCTTCTGCGTTCCGGTATAGAACGGATGACACTTAGAGCAAACCTCAACACGAAGCTCCGGAGAAGTAGATCCGCATGTGAAAGTGTTGCCGCAGTTGCAGCGTACAGTAGCTTCGTAATACTTGGGCTGAATTTTTTCCTGCATTGTATAACGCCTCTTTCTTATGGATTTATGGATATTGATTTCCGACCAATAGCCACATGAGAACAGATCGATTATATCACATAGTTTCCGGTAATGCAAGAGTTTTTTTATATCTTGCTATATCAAAAATAAGATAACGATTCCAACCCAGAGGAGGATCGAAAGCGGAACCATGAGACAGAACTTCATGTGCCGGATCTTATGCCGAAATAACAGCATTCCGAGTCCAGCACCTACTCCTCCACCAGCGAATGCGCACTCCAGAAGCAGTCGCTCTGAAATTCGCCATTGACCGCGGCGCGCCCGACGCTTATCCTGCCCATAGAGAACGAACGTGAACAGGTTTACCGATACAAGATACCCTTCCAATAGGAGCTGCCACATCACGCGTCCATCTCCGTGACTTCAGAGATCGCCCGATACCAGCCCACTAAGAGCTTGACAACCTGTGAGTAGCTGACTGTACCTTCTCCGCCGGATACCTGGAGATAGGTATCGTTCACTTTCTCTACGGCTGTTGTCACCTGGTTTTCATGAGATAGAATCCAATCATTAAAATATCGAAGATCCTGAAGAAGTACTGTGGGCGTATCCTGCATCAACTGCGCATACAGATCCCGATCCGCCTGATACAGCGCATTATAAAGAAAACGAAACGCATACAGGGCGCCGCTGTAATTCACATAGAAATCATAGTCCATCAGACAGGTCTGAATCGCCAGAAAGTTGGCTTCATCCTCTCGGGAATATCCCTTCTGATGGATCTGTTCATGGGCCGTAGACAATACCACGGTAAACGGAGGCGCAGACATATTCAGGTTCGCCTCGCCTGTAAATGGAATATAGATTCCAAGAATTCCCGTATAAGAAAAAGGTTCCGAGGCAAGAATCGCCTTCGGACGGACTCGGCCGGTGTAGATTGCCAGATCCATCCCTTCCTTCAACGTATAAAAATCCCGTTCATAATAAGAATACGACAGAATGCTCTCATTGCTCTCTCGAATCGAACTGCATCCTGGCCATACAGAATACCCTTCTTCCGTATATTCTACATACTCAGACAGCGTACCCGCGATCTCACGCATCATGAGTGCCGTTTCATACAGCTCTTCGGCCGTAATATGTTCCGTATCATACCCCAGCTGATCTTCCAGACGAATCCTGCCGAACTGCACGACAAATAATAATTCAAATAAAAACAGTCCCCACAATAAAATCGCGGCGATTCCGACAAGGAGATTCCGCCAGCGCCGCCATCCGCGGCGAATGATACAGTAGATGATCGCGCCTAGAAGAACCAGCGGCAAAAAATAAACCAGAAGCTCTGCAATGGAAAGCGGAATCTGATTGCTGATCTGTGTCAGCACATGGGTCAACCATCGTGTAATGCCTCTCGCAAATAAATACTCACAGATCCATGAATTTGTTCCAATCAGACACATAACCGCGATAAGAAGAATGGGAGCTGCGAGTCCAAACCAAAATTTTTTACTTTTCCAGAATACGACTTCTTCCATTGTATTTTCTCATATTTATAAATAAGAGGACATTCTGACAGAATGTCCTCCCTTACTACATGAATTGGGGTACAGATTAACGCTGAATACGGCCGGAACCGTCTCCGCCTGCCAGCTTCTCAACTTCCGCAACCGTTACGAAGTTGTAGTCACCCTCGATGGAGTGCTTCAGAGCAGAAGCTGCTACAGCGAACTCTACTGCTTCCTGAGTACTCTTACCAGACAGCAGAGAATAGATCAGACCGCCGCCGAAGGAGTCGCCGCCGCCTACACGGTCAACAATGTGCAGATGATACAGCTTGGAGAAGCAGTAATCCTTACCGTCATACAGCATAGCGCTCCAGTCGTTATCAAATGCGGACTTACTCTCACGCAGAGTGATCGCAACCTTCTCAAATCCGAACTTGTCCATCAGCTGACGGGCAACGGACTTGTAACCTTCCTTATTCAGCTCACCGGCGCTGATATTTGTGTTCTCAGCCTCGATGCCGAATACGTCCTTCGCATCCTCTTCATTGGAGATGCAGACATCTACATACTGGCACAGCTCGGTCATAGCTTCACGAGCCTGCGCGCGGGTCCACAGCTTACCACGGTAGTTCAGATCGCAGGAAATCTTAACGCCATGAGCCTTCGCGGCCTTGCAGGCATCCTTGCAGATCTCAACAACATTGGGGCCCAGAGCCGGAGTAATACCGGTGAAATGGAACCACTCAGCACCCTCAAAGATAGCATCCCAATCAAAATCCTCACGGCTTGCTTCCGCAATCGCAGAATGCGCGCGGTCGTAAATGCAGACAGAACCACGCTGAGAAGCACCCTTCTCATTAAAGTAGATACCTACACGGTCGCCGCCGCGGGTAATATCAGATGTATTAACACCATACTTACGCAGAGAATTTACAGCCATCTGGCCGATCGCATGACTCGGCAGCTTGGTCACATAGTGAGCGTCCAGACCATAGTTAGCCAGAGATACGGCAACATTGGCTTCGCCGCCTCCAAAGGTCGCCTCAAAAGAATCGGCCTGAATAAAGCGAAGGTAATCATAGGGCTGCAGACGCAGCATCAGCTCTCCAAATGTAACAACTTTCTTGGACATAGGATTCATTCCTTTCAGTTATAAGTATAATACCGGCATTCACCGGGTGCGGAAAAACTCCGCACATTTGTCTTTAGTATACTATCTTTTTATGAAATATGCAAGTGCTTTTCCAAAAATTTGCGTTTTCAGCGGTGTTTCTTATGATTCCGCACTCTTTTCATC
>CAVGBV010000019.1:6185-12467 GCA_963627615.1 Alloprevotella sp. | reverse complement strand
TACTGCTTCCGAATTCATCGATCAAGTGGGTCAACAGCTGCTCGTAAAAAAACTGAAATTCCAGAGTTTCTCTGACATATCGCTCGGGATTCAGGATGTCTTCCGGACCGATATCATACTGCTGGATAAAGTTCTGCAGCTTTTCCGGCACTGTCTCATTGAGACGCACCAGAGTAACCGCCAGCTGCGCTGTCAATCCCTGCTCTGCCAGATCGTAGAATTCCTCGCCATAGGTTTTCCAGTAGGCCTCCTGATTGTCCTCTTCCATCGGATAAACTCGCTGTCCGGTGTATTCGTCAAAGAGATCAAAGACGTATTCATAGTTCTGATCTCTCATGTCTCCGGCCTCAATCAGAATCTCCGGCTGAGAGTGCGCATCCTCGGTATCTTCCTCCTCATCGGAAGGCAGAAACTCATCATCCTCTTCATCGTCTTCGTCTACACCCTCCGCCTCATAGTGGCGATTAAACTGAATTACGCGATAATAAGCCTGCGCCAGGGCATTCCGGATAACCTCAAGATGCAGGTCCTTTTTGTATTCATCTACAAGTTCCGCGTCATCCATAAGGATGTTTTCAGTTCTGCGGGTATGATTCCATACTTCTTCCCCGCGATAATATGCGCGGATCGGAGAAAGCTGCTTGATCTTGCGGTTCAACTGTTCTTTGATGCGGTCGTACTTGCGGAATGCTCCTACATACATCTGTTCTACCTGGTCTTCTGTCAGGCGCTTTTGTACGGTCAGAACATTTTTTTTACGGAAATCCGCCAGGATCACATCAGCCAGAGGCCCATTGATCAAGGTATCCTTGACCTCATCCTCCGCCTGGTCAAACACCTCATCCAGCTCCTGCTCAATCAAATCCACCAATTCGTTCAGGATGATCTCTTCTTCATCAGTGGTCGTTTCATCATATTCTTCAGCCAGCTGGGCAAAGCTCCGATACTTCTGCAGCTTGACCGTCAGCTGCGGATGCATATGAGATTCTGCCTTGACAGCGGAATAAACCATCTCCGCGATATCGTCCAGAATCGCGTCCGGATTGATCTTTCCTTTTAATAGTTCATAGATTTCTTCTTCCATTGGTTCCTCGTTTTCTGTTTTATGACAGCAGAATAAACTCATATCCCGCTGCTTTGGCGTTCTGAATCCATTGCTGTAAAATCTGATCATTGGTACGGCTTACGGCATGCAGGAGATAGACAGCGCCCGGATGCATTCTGTCCGTCAGCTTTTTCAAAGAGGTCTCAGGGTTTGGCTGCTCCTGCACATTCCAATCATTATACGCGAAGCTCCACAACACACTCTTATACCCCATCTCCTGTGTCATGGCCAGAACCTGTTCACTGAAGGCGCCCTCCGGATTGCGAAACAGCGTCATTGTATAATCAAAATTCTCACGCACATAATCATGAAGAATCTGTATATTCTCCTGCGCCTTATCCAGAGAGATCTGCGTCATGTTCGGATGGTACGCTGTATGGTTGCCCACAGCATGTCCCTCATCGATCATCCGCCGCACCAACTCCGGTTCTTTTTTGACATAATCCAGTGTTACAAAAAATACAGCCGGAATCTGTTCTTCCCGCAGCGTATCCAGAATCGACGCGGTGTAGCCGTTTTCGTACCCTTCGTCAAAGGTCAGGCATATGCCCTCCTCTTCCGTCAAAAATACGGCGCCGTACCGTCCATACTTTTCCTGTAGCTCCACACAGGCCGTCGGACGATTTTCGGCATCCATCTCCCTTCCGGGTCCCCATACAACTTGTTCGGATAAGAGACGTTCCGTATCTAAAGTCACCAAGGCCCCGGTGTGGGGACTTAGAGAATCTTCCCCCCGCACCAGGGTCTCTTCCTGACTGTATGCCGGTTCTGTATACCGATTTCCGCAGCCGGCCGCACTCCATACGAAACAAAAGAGAATCAGTAATGCTCTCTGTTTTTTCATATCCATACCTCCTGTAAAACTTTTTACAGAGGTAGTTTGGACGGAAACAGAGGCTTTCATACGCGTTTTACTTCAGCTTCTTCAGGTGCCAGATACGGTCGCTGTAGTCTTGAATAGAACGATCCGCCGCAAAAATGCTGGAATTGGATACATTAATCATAGCACGGCGGTTCCACTCATCCTGATCTCGGTACAGAGCATCCGCGTCCCGATGTGCCCGGCAATAGTCCTCAAAATCAGCCAGGACCATATACGGATCCGCCGTACCGGGACCCTGACCGATGATCAGCGAATTAACAATATCCGGATAGGACACGGTATTGCCGTTGTTGCCGATTCCCTGCTGCATAGCGTTCAGAATACGGCTGATCCAGGGATCCGTCTGATAATAGGACAACGGATTATAGCCGCTCGCCTGAAGATTCCGAACTTCCGGTGTACGGAGTCCGAACAGGAACATATTCTCCTCGCCTACCGCTTCGTAGATCTCGACATTGGCTCCATCCATGGTTCCGATGGTCAGAGCGCCATTCATCATGAACTTCATGTTTCCGGTACCGGATGCTTCCCGTCCGGCGATAGAGATCTGCTCTGACAGATCTGCCGCAGGCATCAGAATCTCGGCAACCGTCACCTTATAATCCTCCAGGAAAACTACCTTCATCTTGTTGGAGACCTGCGGGTCATTATTGACCATATCCGCGACCGAATGAATCAGGCGGATAATCTGCTTAGCCGCATAGTATCCCGGCGCCGCTTTGGCTCCAAAGATAAAGGTTCTGGGAACAACATCCAGATCCGGCTGATCCTTGATCTCATAGTACATGCGCATGATATGCATGATATTGAGCATCTGTCTCTTATATTCGTGCAAGCGCTTGGCCTGTACGTCAAAGATAGAGGAACAGTCTACCTCAATCCCGTTGTGCTCCTTGATGTAGGCCGCCAGACGTTCCTTATTGGCCCGCTTCACCTTCGCGAATTCCGTGCGCACTGCCGGATCCTCCGCATAAGGGCGGAAATTGGCCAGTTTGGACGCGTCCTTCAAAAAGTCGGCACCAATATATTTTGTCAGCAATCGGGTCAGTCCCTCATTGCTCTGTCCAACCCAGCGGCGGTATGCGATACCGTTGGTAACATTCTGGAATTTTTCCGGTGTAACCATGTAAAAATCATGGAATACATCATCCTTCAGAATCTGCGAATGCAGTGCGGATACGCCATTGACAGAGAAAGAACCCGCGATGGACAGGTTGGCCATCCTGACTTCATCATATGCCACAATTGCCATAGAAGCAATCTTATCCCAATCTCCCGGATAGTAATGCCACAGATCATCACAGAAGCGACGGTTGATCTCCAGCACGATCTGATGCAGTCTGGGCAGAATCTGCTTGAAGAGAGATTCCGGCCAACGCTCCAGAGCCTCGGACATGACCGTATGATTGGTGTATGCGACTGTGCGGCAGGTGATATTCCAGGCGGCGTCCCAGGTCAGACCATTCTCATCCAGCATAATGCGCATCATCTCCGGTACGACCATTGCCGGGTGTGTATCATTGATCTGGATCACTACATGCTCCGGCAGGTTGTCCAGACGGCCGTAACGCGCCATATGCTTACGAATAATCTCCTGCACAGAAGCGGATACAAAGAAATACTGCTGTTTGAGGCGCAGGGATTTTCCTTCCCAATGCTTATCCTCCGGATAAAGAATCTTGGAAATGACCTCTGCCATCGCCTGACTCTCCGAGGCGCGCAGATAATCTCCTTCATTGAAGAGCGTCATATTGATCTGCTGCGGACTCTTGGCCTGCCACAGACGCAGTGTATTGACTGTCTCGTTCTCATAACCGCTGATCAGCATATCGTGTGGAACCGCCAGTACGCGGTCGTAGTTCTTATGCACGATCTGCATCTGAGAGTTCTTCCATACCTCTTCGATCTCACCGCCGAAATGAACCTCAACCGCTTCCGACGGCTCAGCGACCAGCCAACTCGAACCGGATTCCATCCAGCTGTCCGGCAGCTCCAGCTGCTGACCGTCTACGATCTTCTGCTTGAACAGGCCATACTCATACAGAATGCTATACCCTGTAGCCGGATAATCAAGACTTGCCAGCGCATCCATATAGCATGCGGCCAGACGTCCCAATCCGCCGTTGCCCAGCGCGGCATCCTGCTCCTCTTCATAATACAGCTCATCCAGACTGGTTCCCGCGTCCTGCAGCGCTTCATTGAATTCCTTGGTCATTCCTAAGTTAAACACATTGTTCTTCAGGGAACGGCCCAGCAGGAATTCCATTGACAGGTAACAGACCTGTTTGGCTCCCTGCTTTTCGACCTTCTCCTGTGTCTTAACCCAGTTATCCATCAGAAAGTCCCGAACTACCAGGGCAGTCGCATGATAGATCTGGCTCCGCGTCGCATTGGAAAACTCCTTGCCGTAATGACGAATCAGTTTCCCATTGATCAATACTCTTAATTGTTCCTTATCCATGCATACTCCTCAGCTCTTACCGGTTTTTCCCGGTTTTTTTATTTTTTTCCTGTAATCTTCTCATACAGAGCAATATAATCCTCTGCCGGATGATTCCAGCTGAAATCCTTGCTCATCGCGTTCTTCATCAGCTTTTTCCAAGCTGTCTTATCCTGATAGAGAGTCTCTGCCTCACGGATCACATACAGCATATCGTCCGCGTTGAAATTGGCAAAGGTAAAACCGGTCCCTTCTCCTTCAGCGTAAGGCTGTACCGTATCCTTCAGGCCGCCGGTCTCTCGTACAACCGGAATCGTGCCGTAGCGCATCGCGATCATCTGCGACAGACCGCAGGGTTCGCTCTTGGAAGGCATCAGGAAGATATCAGCGCCGGCATAAATCTTCTGTGCCAGATCCAGATTGAAGGTGATATTCGCGGATACCTTGTTCGGATACCGTGTCTGTGCTTCTTTGAACATCTCCTCATACTGATAGTCTCCCGTCCCCAGAACCACCAGCTGAACGTCATCGTAGAGGATTCCGTCCAGTACTGCCTTAACCAGATCCAGGCCCTTGTGCTCTACAAGGCGGCTGATCATCGCAATTACCGGGACTTCAGGACGTACCGGCAATCCCAGCAGCTCCTGCAGCTTTGCCTTGTTGATCTCCTTTTTCTTGGGGCCCCGCGCAGAATAATTGGCAAAAAGATGCTCATCGGTCTTGGGATCAAATACTGTGTAGTCGATGCCGTTGATGATGCCGCTCAGCTTCTCTTTTTCACTGCGAAGCATCCATTGCATTCCATGACCGTAATACTCATATTGAATCTCTTGCGCATAGGTCGGGCTGACAGTGGAGATCCAGGCAGAAGAAACAATGGCTGCCTTCATCAGATTGACCATTCCGTCGAACTGCAGCCATCCGTTATCATATTTTTCCCTGGACATACCGATTACATACTCGGTAACTTCCGGCGGGAAAATCCCCTGATACTGGATATTATGAATCGTGAAAAGAACCCGCAGATCCTTACAGCAAGCAACTTCCTTACGATAGAACTCCTCCAGAAAGACCGGAATCAATGCCGTCTGCCAATCGTTGCAGTGAATTACATCCGGTTCAAAATCGATATGCTGAATGATCTCCAGTACTGCCTTACAGAAAAAGGCATACCGCTCCGCGTCATCAAAATACCCATACAGGCCTCTGCGTCCAAAATAATACTTATTGTCCAGAAAATAATACGTTACGCCGTCATGCTCGATGCGAAATACGCCGCAATACTGCGTCCGCCATGCAAGAGGAACCCATACAACCTTAACAAAAGTCATCTGGCTGCGCCATTTTTCAGGAATGTCCTGATAGAGCGGCATAATAACACGGGCATCTACGCCCTTCTCACACAATGCTTTCGGTAAAGCTCCTGCTACATCTCCCAAGCCACCCGTCTTGATAAAGGGAGCCGCCTCCGAGGCCGCAAACAAAACCTTCATAATCAAACTCTCCTTTCGGCATTTTTATTATAGCACCCATAAAAGCTTCTGTAAATAAACGCACTGTTCAAAAATAGGCTTTTCTTCCATTCAAAATCAGGGAGATTTCACCATTCGAAACCTCCCTGATTGCTTTCTTAGACTACGCTGCCCTTTGAAAGAACCGTCGGATACTTCTGGTATCCAAAGAGCTTTCTGTTTTCACGAATGACAACGTCCTTATCGGCAATGACATAATTCAGCTGACTGCCAGACTGAATCTCACCTGCCTGCATGATAATAGAATTGGAGACAACGGCTCCCTTGCGGATCTTGACTCCGCGGAAAATAATGCTATTCTCCACTGTACCTTCAATAATAC
>CAVGBV010000019.1:3639-6175 GCA_963627615.1 Alloprevotella sp. | reverse complement strand
CAATAATACAGCCGTCCGCGATCAATGAGTTCTTGACCTGACTGCCGTTTCGGTATACCGTAGGCACCTCGTCACGAATCTTGGTGAAGATCTGATTGTCTCCGTCAAAGAGATCATTGCGCACATCTTCTTTCAGCAGATCCATGCTCGCTTCAAAATACGAGGAAACGGAAGTGATCAGATCTACATAAGCATGGCACTCATAGCCATAAATCTTAAGATCCTTTACATTAGCCTGCAGGACATCCCGCCGGAAACTCGGCAGATTATGACTCTGGCACTCCTGAATCAGACTCTCCAGCAGGGACTTACGGATGATCGCCGTACCGATGCACAGATTCTTACGATCCTTGGCCGGATTGATGGTAACATCTGTAACACGGTTCTCCTTATCCATTGTCAGGAAGCAAAACTGGTTATAGGATTCATCCGTGAATTTCCCGTTCTTATACAACAGCGTTATGTCTGCTCCTTTGGCCTTATGGAACTCCAGCATCTCATTAAATGTTACATTGCATACCATATCCGCATCGGACAAAAGAACGTATTCATAATCCGAATGCCGGATAAAATTCAAGCTATTGGCAAGCGCTTCCATACGTCCATGATAATTCGCGGTGTAGCTGAAATTCTCGGAGGCGGAAAACGGCGGCAGAATATAGAGTCCGTCCCGTTTTCTGGACAGATCCCATTCTTTTCCGGAACCGACATGATCCATCAGCGAAGAATAATTCGTTCTCGTAATCATTCCGATCTTGCGGATTCCGGAATTGACCATACTGGAAAGCAGAAAATCAATGATCCTATATCGTCCTCCGAACGGAATGGAAGCAATGGAACGGACCTGAGTCAATGTTTTCAGATCCTCCTCATACTTGTATGTAAAAATCAAGCCCATTGTGTCTTGCATTGCTGTGTCCCCCTTATTTCCGATCCTCGCCGACCATCTCGCCGGGAGCAACCTGAATATCCTTGCCGATCGTGATATTGTCGCCTACAACCGCAATCGCGCCATTCTCACAGGTTTCCTTCGGTGCGCCGATCATCGCGTTCTTGCCGATAACACTGCCCTGTCCTACAATCGCGTATTGTACAACGGCGCCCTCTTCAATGACAGCGTTAGGCATAATGACGCTGTCACGCACGATGGCGTTCTTGCCGATTGTGCAGCCATGGAACAGCACGGAATGCTCTGCCGAGCCGTAAATACTCGCGCCCTCGGTTACGATGGTATCCCGAATCTCCGCTCCGTCCGAGACATAATGCGGCCGCTCATTGGGGTTTCTGGCATAAATTCTCCAGGAGGGATCCGACAGCTTGATCGGACTGTCTTCGCCGATCAGCTCCATGTTGGCTTCCCACAGAGAAGCAATCGTACCTACATCCTTCCAATAATCACCGAATTCGTACGCCATCATCACTTCTCCGTCATTAAGCATATCGGGAATGATGTTCTTACCAAAGTCATTATCAGAATTCGGATCCGCTTCATCTTCGATCAGATATTTGCGGAGCTTGCTCCAGGTAAAGATATAGATTCCCATAGAAGCCTTGGTTGACTTCGGCTGCTTGGGCTTTTCTTCAAATTCATAGATTCGGTTGTTTTCATCCGTGTTCATAATGCCGAAACGACTCGCTTCTTCCAGAGAGACATTCAGAACAGCGATGGTACATGCGGCTTTATGCTCCTTATGGTACTTAAGCATCTTGCTATAGTCCATCTTGTAGATATGGTCTCCAGAGAGTACAACGACATACTCGGGATCATAATTCTCGATAAAGTGGATATTCTGATAGATCGCGTTTGCCGTACCCTTATACCATTCTCCCTGTTTACCGCTCTCATAAGGAGGCAGGATGGAGACGCCACCAAAGTTCCGGTCCAGATCCCAAGGCTGACCGTTACCAATATAAGAGTTCAGGTCCAATGGCATATATTGCGTCAATACACCAACTGTATCAATTCCGGAGTTTACACAGTTGCTCAACGGAAAATCAATAATACGATACTTCCCGCCAAAAGGAACCGCAGGCTTCGCCACATCCTTGGTCAAGACTCCCAAGCGGCTGCCTCTACCCCCGGCCAAAAGCATTGCGATACACTCTTTTTTCATCTTCATAGCCTATAACCTCCATACGGAAATTCATGGAGCATTCCAGAAATTTCCCTTTTTTCATTACAATCATAATATCATAATTTTACGATTTTTTCAAGATATATTTCTATTCTTTGGTTAAATTTGTGAAAAAATGAAGTATACTTTCTATCAAAACATCGCCATCAGGTCTTCTTCTGAGAGAATCGGAATCCCTAATTCTTTTGCCTTTTTATTCTTCCCGGAAGTACTGGTCACGTCATTATTAATCAGATAAGAGGTCTTGGAACTGACGGATCCGGATACCCGGCCGCCCCGGCGGATGATCTCTGCCGCCAACGCGTCTCTATTTTCAAAATGTTTCAGTGAGCCCGTAATCACAACGGTTTTCCCTGCAAGCGGTGTATTCTCTGTCTGTTCCTCACGGATCAGCTTAAGAT
>CAVGBV010000019.1:798-3629 GCA_963627615.1 Alloprevotella sp. | reverse complement strand
GCTTAAGATCCTTCAGAAGTTCCTGGGTAACCCGGCGATTCTCTTCGTTTGCGAAAAACGCATGGACTTTTTCCGCTCCAATCTCTCCGAATCCATCAATTGAAGCGATTTCCTCTGGCTGTGCATTCATAATTGCCGGTATATCTCCGCGAAAATGCCTTGTCAAAAGTCGGGCTCCCGCTGTTCCGACACCGGGGATTCCCAGAGCCGCGATCAGACGGTAATCCTCCCGCGTGCGCGCTTCTTCAATCGCGCTTAGAATCTTATCCGCCGACTTCTCACCGAAGCCGTCCATCGCGCAGATTGCATCCCTATGGCTTTGCAATCGGTAAAGATCCGAGTATTCTCCCAAGAAACCTACGTCAATAAATCGATCCAGCGTCGCCTCGGATAATCCTTCGATATTCATGGCGCCGCGGGAAGTAAAGTGTACGAACGCGCGGTGAAGCTTAGCGGGACATGCCGGATTGGTGCATACCAGCACTTTTGCCTCATGGTTCTGTACCTCTTCCGTCTGCGCGCCGCACCTCGGACAGACCTCCGGCACTTCCAGACTGGCGCTTTGCGTCAGATTCTCACTGATCTGCGGAATGATCATATTGGCTTTATATACCAACAGCTGATCTCCGATCCCCAGCTTTAATTCTCGGATAATACTCAGATTGTGCAGGGAGGCTCTCTGTACCGTCGTACCCTCCAGCTCTACCGGATCAAAGACCGCGACCGGATTGATCAGGCCGGTTCTGGAAGTTTTCCATTCTACACTACGAAGCGTTGTCTTAGCCGTTTCATCCTGCCATTTGAAGGCGATGGAATCCCTCGGAAATTTCGCCGTTCGTCCCAGTGATGCGGAATAATCGATATCATCATAGGTCAGAACCAATCCGTCAGACGGGAATCTCTGGCTGGATACATTCTGCGCAAAATATTCGATCGCGTCCAGGATGGTATCCTGACGCACCATCTTCCACTCTACAGTATCAAATCCAAGTGCCGCAAGCTGCTGCAGCTGTCGGCTCTTCCTTTTTTTATCAAACGGGATATCTCCGGGCGCTTCCTCAGCGCCAATCAGCGTATAGATGACGTAATGTACCCGTCTGGAGGCTGTCACGGCGCTGTTTAACTGGCGTACCGAGCCGCTGCAGAGATTGCGCGGATTCTTGTACTGTTCTTCCGGCTCCAGCGTGCGGTTGATCTCGTCAAAGTCCTTATAGGATATGACTGCCTCTCCTCGGATGACAAGCCTTCCCTTATAAGGTATATGCAGCGGGAGCCCGCAAAATGTCCGCGCGTTTTCCGTAATCTGCTCTCCGACTTCGCCGTTTCCCCGAGTGACCGCCTGTACCAGCTCTCCGTCCTCATAAGTCATAACAACGGTCAGTCCGTCCAACTTCCAGGAGAGAATTCCCTCATACGCCCCAATCCACTCCCGCAGCGCCTCACGGCTCTTGGTCTTATCCAAGGAGAGCATCGGCCGATCATGCCGAACCTTAGAAAGCTCCGATAGCACTTGATAGCCAACCTTTTGCGTCGGACTTCCGGATAGCTGAATCCCTGTTTCCGCCTCCAACGCTGTCAGCTCTTCATAGAGCGCGTCATACTCGTGGTCGGACATAATCTCCCGCGCCTCTTGATAATAAGCGCGGGAGGCCCGATCCAGCAGTTCGTCAAGCTCCTTCATCCGAGCCAGCTTTTCTTCCTGCATGTCTCTACCTCCCGTCATTTTGACCGCTTTATTCCTGTTTTTTCAGACCGGCCAGGCCGGCAATCAATTTCTTAGTGCCTACCTTAACAAACTGTACAGTGACCTGACAATCCGCATTTAACGGCTGTACGTCCTCGATTACACCCAAGCCGAACTTACGGTGACTTACCCGGTCTCCGACTTTCCAGTTCTGCTGCGTCTCCTTCTTTACATCCATCACCGGATGTCCCATCATACGCTGCTTTTGCTGTTCCAGGCTCTCGTTGCGGAACTGACGCACAAACATCCGGCCATTTTCCGCACGGTTCGATGCCGCGCCCATGCTCTCGCTTCTGCGCTGCATCGCCATCTGACGTCTTGGCCCTTCCTGCTTCTCCAGAAGCGCCTCCGGCAGTTCCTTTAAGAAACGGGAAGGCTTGTTGGCTTCCTGCATCCCATGGATTCTGCGGGTCATGGCATAAGTCATATACAGCTTTTCCTTCGCTCTTGTAATTCCGACATAACACAGCCGGCGTTCTTCTTCTATGTCCTCTTCTTTTCCGGAAGTAATACTCATATAGCCCGGAAAAAGTCCGTCCTCCATACCCGCCATAAAAACAATGGGGAATTCCAGTCCCTTGGCACTGTGCAGCGTCATGATAGAGACGGTATCCGCCTCTTCTTCAAAAGCGTCAATGGCGGCCACCAGAGACAGCTCCTCGATCAATCCGGCCAAAGACGGTTCCGGTGCTTCTTCTTCATAGGCTTCAATACGATTTCGCAGCTCGTCGATATTTTCCTTACGGTCATCCAGCTTCTCCGGCTCGTCCTCTCTTAGATACTCCAAATAGGAGATTCGGGTGATCAAACTATCTAAAAGCTCTGTCAGGCTGCACTCCGGATCCTGGATCCGCTCCCGGTACTCCAGAATCATGTCGCTGAAATCGCACAGCTTGGAGGCGGCTCTTGAAAGCTCCGGAAATTCCGCAATATTACGGATCACTTCAGTGATCCCCATCTCCCGGTCCGCTGCCGCCATACGCAGCTTTTCTTCGGTGGTATCGCCGATCCCACGCTTGGGTACATTGATAATTCTTTGAGACGCCACATAATCCTTATCGTTTACGATCAATCGCAGATAACACAG
>CAVGBV010000019.1:0-788 GCA_963627615.1 Alloprevotella sp. | reverse complement strand
CCGCATACAGCCTGTAAGGGATATTTTCATGCAGGAACTGCTCTTCCAGCGCGCGCGACTGTGCATTGGTGCGGATCAGGATCGCCATATCCCGATAGGGCCTGCCGCATTGATGCATAGACTTCATCTGTCCGGAAATATATGCCGCTTCACCGGATTCGTCGTCTGCCGCGTAGACCTGGATCTTATCTCCGGCGGGGTTCTGTGTCCACAGCGTCTTGCTCTTCCGTTCGGCATTATTGCGGATGACTTCATTGGCGGCATTGAGAATATTTTGAGTGGAACGGTAATTCTCTTCCAGACGAATAACGCACGCGTCCGGGAAATCCTTTTCAAAATCCAGGATATTCCGGATATTGGCGCCGCGGAATTTGTAAATGGACTGATCATCGTCTCCGACAACACAGATATTGCCGAACATCCCGGAGAGCTGCCGGATCAAACGATACTGCACCGTATTGGTATCCTGATACTCATCAACCATGATATAGCGGAATTTTTCCTGATACCTTTCCAAAAGATCTGGATTGAGCGCAAACAGCTCAACGCATTTTACCAGAATATCGTCGAAGTCCATGGCCTGATTGCGCAGAAGCTCTTGCTGATACTCCTTATACATCCGGGAGATCATCTCTTTGCTGTAGTCCCCATGTGCAGCTCTCGCGTATTCATCCGGGCCAATCATTTCGTTTTTGGCGCCGCTGATGGCTGCCAGAACGCTTCGAGGCGTGAACAGCTTCTCGTTCAGATTCATTTCCTTCATACGCCGCCGGATCACGGCCTTCTGG
>CAVGBV010000018.1:18147-33637 GCA_963627615.1 Alloprevotella sp. | reverse complement strand
GGAGCTTGTGATGACCAGGTTTTCGCCAAGCCGGATGTCATGAGTTTTGTAGTTTCTGATCTTTTCGACCTGCTTGCGACGATATTGCGGGTCATCTAATTTGCCCATATGTTCCAGATACATCCTTTTGTTATTAATGGTGAATGTAAAATCCGGCCAATAGCTGTAGGATCCGGAATCAATCGGGCGGTTGTGTTCGCTCATAATGCCCAGATTTTTCAAAAACTCATAGAGAATGATCTCAGCTCTGGAATCAAGAACCGTCCCGTCAAAAGCCACATCCTTATCCAAGGGTAATTTCTCAAGCCCAAGCTCTTGATATAATTTCATCTGCTGGCGGACTTCGCGGCGCTCGGCCGGAGATAAACTCATCAGCTGCTGTTGGAGATCCTTGCGCTCCTGGCGCCACTTCTGGCGCTCATCGTATTCAGCCAGAACCTGAGATTCGTCCCTGCGCCGCACATAATAGGTCTTATCGGCAGTTTGCTTGTAATAATACATGTGTCCGTTAGAATGGCGCTTGCGTGACAAGCTCCATGAACCATACGAGAGACACTTGGCGGTAACGAAAAGATAATAGATCACTGGAAACAAAATATCCCTCCTAAGGAGAGATATTATAACACTTTTCTGAATATTTTGCAATCATAAAATATATAAGAGAAAAATTGACCTCTGCCAAGCAGAGAGATAGGAAAAATGAGCTGTCCATCATGCAGCTGTTAAAACGTCAGCCGCATCTGGTGCCATACAACATTTCCATGCACGGATTTGTCGGATACTCCTTCATCTATGAATCCAAACCTGGAATAATACGGAATCAATGCCTCCTTGCAGGTCAGCACCATTCCCTTCCTTCCCTGCTTTTTCGCGTCGTCCACCACTCGTCGAAGCAATGCGGCCGCACAACCCTGTCTGCGGTATTCCGGGACTGTATTCACACCAAAGATCATCTGCCAAGCGCCATTTGCGTTGTGCATAGAAGCCTGTTCATACATCTCATCCGTGAGATCCACCTCGTCGGTCACAAACCCATCGACAAACGCGATCAGCTTCTCCCCATCAAACATCAGCCAGAAGTGATCGCCATAGGACTGAATTCTTGCTTGGAATTCCTCTCGCGTCGCTGCTTCGGCCGCTGGAAAGCATTCCGCCTCTACCGCCGCGATCTGTTCCAGATCCTGCATCGTTGCGTTTCTAATGATCATACAGAAAGATTCCTCTCTATCCCAGGATGACTTATCGGATAAAATTGGTCATCTGATGTTTTTCTTTGGGTTCCGGCGGCAGAATACCAGCCTTGGCGCCCGCCTTGATACATTTTAAGAGCCAGGCCATATTCCGCCCCAGCGTCCTCATAATCTGCATTCCTTCCAGATCCTGCTCTACGTCGGCCGGAGAATTGCCATGCACCTCATTCCAATATTGTGAGGAAACCACCGGCATATGGTTGATCGTCAGATATTTGTTGAGCTGATCCAGTGTAGCGGATGTTCCGGCCCGCCTCGCGCATGCGACATTCGCGCCCGGCTTATATCGGAAGTACCGGCCGCCGCTGTAAAAAGCCCGATCCAGCAGGGATGTGATACTTCCGGAGGCCGCCGCATAATGTACCGGCGATCCAAAGATAAAGCCATCCGCTTCCTTGGCCTTATCGACCAGCTGATTTACCACATCCTCATGAACACACTGTTTCAGTTTCCGGCAGGCTCCGCAGCCTGTACATCCGGCAATCGGATCTCTGCCGGCCCAGAAGATCTCTGTCTCTACCCCTTCCTGTTCCAGCGCTGCCACGACTTCCTGCAGCGCCCGATGCGTGCTGCCGTTTTTATTTGGGCTTCCGTTCACCAATAATACTTTCATCTTTTCTACTCCCTTCCAAATAACTCCCGTCCCAACCTGTCATGAATCTGTTCCAGATCCGGCACTAATACCATCATTTCATTGATATAGGCATCATTATACTCGCCGTCCTCCGGCACGTGCATCTGCCGGATCTCCTGCAGTCCCATCACTTCGCTGCCATAGGCCAGAATCGTACCGGCATCCATATCCGTATAGACCAGATCCAGCACCTGATTGGCCGCACCGGCGATCTCTCCCCAGCTTAACTTCTTAAATCTTTGAAACAGAGAATTCAACAGAGTCCTCTGACGGTTTGTCCGTCCAAAATCGCTATCGATATAACGAATCCGGGCATACAGCATCGCCAGCTCTCCATCCATATGATACTCACCGGTCCCGGACAAACTCAGATAGTCTGATTCTGCCTGTGTCAATGTGATATCCACACCGCCCAAAGCGTCGATCACCTGCGGGAACGTATCAAAATCCACCATCACATGTCCATCGACCTGTATGCCGAAATTCGTCTCCATCGCCGCGTCCAGAAGCTCGATTCCTCCAAAGGCATAGGCTGCGTTAAGTCTATTGTCGCTGTATCCCGGAATCTGAACATACAAATCCCGCAAAAAAGAGGTCATGGTCGCAGTCTTTTTCTCGCGATCATAAGTACACAAAATCATCGTATCGGACCGGCCGGAATATCCCCGGCCGTCAATTCCGATCAGCAGAATATTAATACAATTCGGATTGGACAGTAGCCATTCATCGGAATCCGCTCTGGACTCTTCTCGTGACCATGTCACATCCTCCGGCTTTAATACCTCCACGGAAGTATCTCCGATGCTGTCTCTTTCAAAATTCTCCTCTACGGAACTTGTCTGCACCGTCGGAATTCTCTTGATGCTATTGAGCCGAAAATACACATAGCCAAGCACTGCCAGCGCAAGAATCACCAGGACCAGAATTATAGAAGCTACCACAATGGACACGATCAGGGCCTTGCTTTTCTTCTTTTCTGATATCACAGAAGAACCCCCTTCACTGTTTTTTCTTTAGTATATGATGTTTTCAGACATTTGTCAAGATACGGCACCCGCGTGTTCAATGGCATGCTCGAACATACAACTTGTATACACTCATCATACTTTAAGGATAAACGTATTTTTTGCACATAAAATATGATAAAATAGAGAGTGATATACGTATCAATATTATGGGAGGAGATGCATGTTTATGTACGAAGAACTGAAAGATCGAATCCGAACTTTGCGCGAGCAGTATGGCTATAGTCAAAAATATACAGCCGAACAGCTATGCATCAGCCCTCAGGCATACTCCCATTATGAAACCGGCCGACGTATCCCGGATATAGAATTGTTCTACAAGCTCGCCTGCCTCTATAATGTATCCATGGAATACCTCCTGACTGGCAAGCCTTCCACGGCTCCGGCTGTCCCGGAACCCTCTCCTCTCTGTCATGACGTACAGAATATGTCCGCAGAGGAGCTTCACGAAGTACATCTTTTTATGGAATATCTGAAGTTCCGTAAAAAGGGAGGCAAAACTTTATAAACACAATCTCAAAAAAGGAGGCCGCTTCCTCACGAAGCGCCTCCTTCTCAGTTATCTTTATTTATTTTCCCAACTTGGTCTGAAACTCTGCCAGCTTCAGAAGATCTCTCGTCGAATAATTGCGATATACTTCTGTAACGGCCTGCTCATAGCCTTCTACCGTGAAGTCTGTTCTCTCCTGGTCTGCCAGCACCAGCTTCTTCATTTTCTCGGAAGAAGCGGTATCCAGACGCAGCAGACGATGCTCCACCAGGCGATTATCCGCGCAGTCTACCAGAAAAGCGTCGACCGCGTAGCCCTGTCCCGGCTTCAGGTCCGGAAAGCTCTTGCAGGACTGTGACAGGCATGCGCTGTAGGGAGTATCCATCCAGGCAAGCGGCGCGAACCGCGTCAGAACAAACATCGTATTTCTGAGAACCGTCACGGCCAACGATGCCTCTCCTTCGGCAAAAGCCCGAATCTCCTCTGCCGACGGCCGACGAAAGCGGTAGATCAACAGCATAGTGTACGGCTCTACCGAAAATGTTACTCCTTCCTCCTGCTGCGGAGGAAGCGGAAACTCTGCCCCTTTTTCAAACTTCAGCATTCGGATGCCTCCTTATCCTGCAGCCACTGGTTAACTGGTCCCCAGGACACGATCTTATTGCGCCCCATGCCCATCTCCAGAACCATAACCGGCGCTCCGGTCAGTTCCTCAATCCGGTCCACATAGGCCTTGGCCTCCTGCGGCAACTCTTCATAAGAATTGCATCCCTCCAGCTGTCCCCAGCCCGGCAGGGTCTCATAGATGGGCTCACACTCTGCCAACACCTCCGCGCATGACGGAAATACCCGGATGATTTCATCTCCATGCTTATAGGCAACGCAGATCTTTACTTCCTTCAGATCCCGCATGGCGTTCATTTTGGTCAGGGCCAGCCCCTCCAGACCATTGACGCGAACCGCATACCGAGCCGCTACCGCGTCAAACCAACCGATACGTCGATAGCTCCCGTTGGGCTCTACCTCATCGCCGCGATCCTTCAGGTCGTATCCTTCCCGTCCAAAGATCTCCGTCGGGAACGGTCCCCGTCCGTTTCTTGTCGTATAGGCTTTCATTACACCCAGCGTATGTGTGATCTTGTTCATTCCGACTCCGCATCCACCGGCAACGCCTCCGATGGTCGGCTGAGAGGATGTCACATAAGGATATGTACCGTAATCCGGATCCAGCATGGTTGCCTGCGCACCCTCAAAGATGACACGCTTGCCCTCCTGAAGCATCTGATCCAGCAGATATCCGGTATCCGCGATATATGGCTTCAGCTGCTCTCCGTAACGAAGATATTTTTCAATCGTTTCCTCCGCATCCACCTGCTGTACGCCGCCGTATACTCTCGTAATCATGCGGTTCTTGAGCGCTACATTGGCCCGCACCTTCTGCGCGAACACCTTGGGCTGCAGCAGATCGCATACCCGAATGCCGATTCGCTCCAGCTTGTCCATATAACAGGGGCGAATTCCCCGGCGCGCTCCTGCCGGATCTCCATCGTCCTCATTTTCTCTCGCTTCATCCATCAGTCCATCCAGAATGATATGATAGGGCATTACCAGATGCGCACGGATACTGATCTTGACCTGATCCACCGAAAGCCCCTGCGCCTTCAGCTGCTCCAGTTCCTGTAAAAGCTCTTCCGGGTTGATCGCTGTACCGTTTCCAAGGATCCCCAGCACATTGGGATAAATGATCCCGCAGGGAATTGAAGAAAAGCGGTACTCCATACCATTGATCGCTACACTGTGTCCTGCCTTATTCCCACCCGATGTGCGAACGACGGCATCCGCATTTTTCGCAAGCAAATCTACAATCTTCGCCTTGCCCTCATCCCCCCATTGGGTTCCGATCACCGCGATACTTGGCAATTTCTCTCTCCTCCATTCTATACACTCAGTGTATATCGAATATATTACAACATTTTATCTGAAAAATCAACCGTTACTTGTCAGTCCAGGATGTATAAGTTCTTCTCCTGCGCGAAATTGGTCGCATTAAACAAGAACAATACATCCGTCACTTCATTCTGCTCCGCGAACTCCCAGAGATCCTGCTGGTAGTATCTTGGATCCACCAGATACACCTTTTCAAAATCGGCGGCCGCAAGCGTCGCGAAGTTATGCGCGAAGGAATCCTTAAAGATCATCAGTATCCGGCCATTCTTCTCTCCGCCGGTAATCTCTGTCACCGCCGTATTTCCATACACATAGGCGGCATATTTGTCCTTCTCCGTAAGCTTCTCCATATTGTATAATCCCGTGATGGTCTGATCCTGCAGATCCAGACGCAGTGTATAGGAAGACGGATCCTGCTTGTCCAGCGCCAGCATGGTATCCGGCCGTATTCCCCACCCCGGCGCCTTGGAATAGGTTGTCCCCAGGAATTCTTCACTGAGAACCGTCTGCTCATAGTCACTCAGCTGAACATCCCCATAGCCCTTCTGCGCCATCCACTGCTGATAGGCATAGAAGGCCCCCAGCATCGTCCAGTGATGATCCGTCCTATAGTATAGATACTCCCCCGGATGCCGCAGCAGCACTTCTTCCACATCCACCCATACGGATTCATCCAGCCGCTCCCTGGCCCGCGCGATCAGGCCTCTCTGATCGTAGACCATTTGATCCGCGCCATAGGGCAGCTTATCCTCTACCGCCTGCTCCGTCGTCGGCACCAACATAACCGACATATGCTCCGTCCCCAGCTTCTCAGCAAAATACGCCGTAAACTTTTCCAGGCGGTTCAGGTTCTTTTCCACAACCGATGAATCCACCGCATCCGGCCGATCCATCGCGACCATATACTCATCCTGCGCGAAAATAACGCCGTTCACATCCTTCTTTTGCAGGATGCGTTCTGCTTCGACATAGGCGCTCACCCAAGAATCCCGTACCGGGAACTGATCGGTCAGATACGCTTCAAACTTTTTCTGCCATTCTCCGCTGAAGAGCTTCTCCGTAGAAAACGAAGGAAAGGTCTGCAATTCCCGATTTTCATTATACGAAAAGGTACTCTGCGGACTCAGAAAATTCCATATGGAAAAACCAAAGATCATCCCCAGGAATAGAAGAATCGTGATCCATTTCTCTTTTTTCTGCATTGTCTTGTCCTCCTCTCCCATTAAAAACGGAAATACAGGAACGGGTTATATGCTCCGTTGACCAGATAAACCACTGCCAGCAGAAACACCGCCACGATCGCGGCATTCTTCAGCACCACCCGCACAAACGTATTTTTCTCCAAATACAGAGCTATCCTCTTGGGCAGATCCGTCGACGCAAGGATCAGTATCACCAGCAGCAGCGCGTTGGATCCCAACAGATACCAGGTTGCGCTGTTGGCCCATCCCATACCATTGGCTCCGAACATCGCGCTCAGATACGCCCCTACTTGTCCCAGATCTGTCAACGCAAACAGCACCCAGCCTATCGCTATCAAAAATATAACATAGATGTGCCGGAACACCTGCGGCCACTTCTCCATCCAGCGCAGTAAGAAGAGTTTTTCCAGAATCAGGATGATTCCGTAATACACTCCCCAGAGCAGGAAATTCCAGGAGGCGCCGTGCCAGATTCCCGTCAGCATCCAGACAATCGCGAGATTCAGGATCTGCCGCTTCATGCCTTTACGGTTTCCGCCCAGCGGAATATAGACATATTCTCTGAACCAGGTACCGAGAGAGATATGCCACCGTCTCCAGAATTCCGTAATGCTCTTGGACATATACGGATAATTAAAATTCTCCAGAAAATGAAAGCCGAACATCCAGCCCAGACCGATAGCCATATCGGAATATCCGGAAAAATCAAAATAGATCTGAAAACTGTACGCGGCAATTCCGATCCAGGCTGACAATACCGGCAGATTCTCTATTCCCAAACCGCATACCTGCTCCCATACGACACCGATACTGTTGGCCAGCAGAACCTTTTTGCCCAGTCCTACCATAAAACGGCTGATTCCTCCGGCAAAATCATCTATATTTTCCTTACGCCCCATCATCTCATCCGCCACCGTCTGATAGCGAACAATCGGGCCGGCGATCAGCTGCGGGAACAGCGCCACATAGGCGCCGAAGGCAATGATATTGTACTGACGCTTGGCCTCTCCCCGATAGATATCGATGGTATAGGACATCGTCTGGAATGTATAGAATGAGATACCGATGGGCAGCGCCAGCTGCGGCAATGGCAGCTGCAGTCCTGTGAGGGTATTGATATTGCCGATGATAAAATCTGAATATTTAAAGACTCCCAGCAGGCTTAAATTGATCACCGCCGAAGTGATCACCGCCCTCCTGGCTCCGCGCATATCTCCTTTTTCCTTGCATTGGTCCACTCTTGCGCCCAGCATATAATCCAGCCATGTGGAAAAGAGCATCAATACCACATAGACCGGCTCTCCCCAGGCATAAAAGATCAGGCTGGACAGAAAGAGCACCAGGTTGCGCCCGCGCCTGGGACATAGAAAATAAACGATAAGTACGATTGGGAAAAAGCAGAATAAAAACAATAAACTAGAAAAAACCATCGCGTTTACCTTTCCAAAATTAAGTCTTTACAAAAAAGCGTTTCTCTATTATAATACATATCAATCCTTTTGTACCCTTACAGGCTTTTGAAAGGAGTGACCATAATGAAAGCCGAACGTATCAACAAAAATCAGATTCGTTTCACACTGGGCGCCGAGGATCTCAAAAATCGGGACATCAAGCTCTCCGAGCTTTCTTACGGTTCTGATAAGACCAAGGCCCTGTTTCAGGATATGATGAACACTGCTCAAAAAGAGTTTGGATTTGACTTTTCCGCTCAGCCGATCATGATTGAAGCGGTTCCACTGCCCTCCGGCAGTATCCGTATTACCATCACCAAGGTGCATGCGCCGGAAAAAGGAGAGGACCTGATCCCTTCCATTACGACTCCGCTTGGTCTCGGGATCCCTTCTCTCGGCGGCTCTCCGGAGGAAGAGATTCCCGCCGCTGCCCCCAAGGCCGCGCCGCTTTCATACAACCTGTTTGGTTTCCCGGATTTTCATACACTGTGGGAGACAGCATCCCTGATCCCAGAGGATCTGAATCTGCCGAACCGCCTGTATCTGGATCCGCAGACCAACCGCTATTATATCGAAATCGGTTCTATCCGCGGCAACAACGTCAAGGTACAATCCACCCTCCACACCCTTAGCGAGTATTCTGACGAACATCGGCACACGCCCCTGATGGCCGGATATATGCGGGAACATACCCGCTGCCTGATCCGTTCCCGGGCGCTGCAAAAATTAAAAGCTATGGTTTAAAAGACCGCTGCAAACTAGCGTACGGTTAGTTGCAGCGGTTTCTTTTATTTCTTAAGCGCCAGGTATTCATTGAGGCTAGCCGCCATCTCGTCCGCATCCAGTCCGTGTACGAAGCAGGCCTCCTCCAGAGACTCTCCTCTGGACGCCGGGCATCCCACACAGTGCATTCCGCTCTGCATCAGAATCATTACCAGATTGGGATCAATGCCGATAATATCTTCGATAATCATGTCCTTCGTTACCGTAGCCATGATTGTGTCCTCCTTATTCGTAGATGTCGCGGACATGCCGCGCCTTCTTATTATAATACAGAATTGTCCAAAATACAACTCCCTGACGCAAAAATCTGCGGCTGGTCCCGTGCTTCTTCAAAAACAGCCTCATGGTCCATAACCATGAGGCTGAAGTCCATTGTCCGGATTACTTTTTCTCCGCGTAATACAGATGGCGCGGCAAACCGTCTACCATAATCGGTGAAAGCTCTGCCTGAATCAACGGCCGGATATAACCCAAAAATTCCGGCATGACATACATTCTGTCCGTATCGATCCAATCCCGCGGAACCTTTTTCTCCACATTGGCAATCTGATGAATGTCATATGTATCCGTCGCGCACTGATACGGGTCCTGAGAGAGTCTCTTCAGTACGATCATCTTGGCAGTCTCTCCTTCAAACGCCGCCTTGACGGCCGCTCCGCCGACCTGGAACGCCTCCGTGATGTCCACACGGGATACAATATGGGATGCGCAGCGCTGCAGGGTATTGAACTCAATCGCCCGCGTCTTGCAGCCATACCGCTTGGCCACCTGATCCGCCAGATATCTTGCCGTACCGGTCAGACTGCGGTGTCCGAACGCGTCCACAAAGGACACGGTATCCGTCAGCTCGCAGACATAACGTCCGTCCGCCAGCTTCATACCTTCAGAAACAGCGATAACGATGGATTTTTTCTCCTTTTGCAGCTTACCGACACGCTCCAGGAAATCTTCTACATCCATGGGAATCTCCGGCAGGTAGATCATATCCGGCCCTTCACAGTCCTCGCCGCGCGCCAAAGCCGCCGCGCCCGTCAGCCAACCGGCATTCCGTCCCATAATCTCAATAATTGTGACCATCTTAGCATCATATACCAGTCCGTCGCGAATGACTTCCTTAACGATGGATCCGATGTATTTGGCCGCGCTGCCGTAACCCGGCGTATGATCTGTAACCGCCAGATCATTATCGATTGTCTTGGGGACTCCCATAAACGCGATATTGCTGCCAATCTGCTGCGCATAATCGGACAGCTTGCGGATCGTGTCCATAGAGTCATTGCCTCCGATATAGAAGAAGCTCTTGACTCCCAGCTTATACAAAAGCTCAAAGATATGATTATATACTTCGTCGTTCTCCCCGATCTCCGGCAGCTTGTACCGGCAAGAGCCCAAATATGCGGATGGCGTACGCTTCAGCAGCTCGATATCCAGATCACTGCGGATATGCTCGTCCAGATCAACGTATCTACCTTCCAAAAGTCCCTGTATTCCATGCACCATACCATAGACCTTACTGGCTCCACGGTCTTTGGCTGTCTTATATACTCCTACCAAACTCGAATTGATCACAGCGGTTGGTCCGCCAGACTGTCCCACGATCACATTGCCTACCATTCGAATTCCTCCCCTTGTGCATTCCGCTGCCAAAACCATGGAACACACGTTTATTATTATACAATAATGATAACACATTCTTGCCTATAACGCAAGATACTTTTGTATTTTGTTCATTATTTTCATAATATGGCGTTTCCATCAATACAGATTCCGAACCTTGAACTCCTTCTCCGCCTCCCGGCGCTGATCCTTCTTGGCGATACTCTGACGTTTGTCATACAGTTTTTTACCCTTGGCCAGCGCAATCTCTACTTTTGCGTAATTTCCCTTGAAATACACCTTGATCGGCACAATCGTATAGCCATCCACCTTCACTCCGCCGATCAGCTTGTTGATTTCATTTTTATGCAGCAAAAGCTTTCGCGTGCGGACCGGGTCCCGGTTAAAGATATTTCCCATCTCATACGGACTGATGTGCATATTGAGAATATAGGCCTCCCCGTTAGAGATTCGGATAAAGCTCTCCCTCAGGCTGCACTTTCCCATCCGCAGCGATTTTACCTCTGTGCCCGCAAGCTCCAGTCCCGCCTCATAGATCTCTTCAAAAAAATATTCGTGCGCAGCCTTTTTATTCTGCGCTACCAGCTTGATATGCTCTTTTGCCATACCTGTACCTCCCTACCACCGCAGTTTCTGCCTACGCGGCACTCTCTTGATCCTGGGCATCAGCAAGCGGAAATATACGGTTGCTGTATCCAGATCGACTCTGTCCACCTTGACATCGACCTCCTGTCCCATGCGGAATGCCCGCTTATGGTGCTTACCAGTCAGTGTAAAAGTCTTTCTATCGTATACATAATAATCGTCCCCCAGACTCTCTACCGGGACCATGCCTTCCACCGTGTCCGGCAGCTCTACATAAAGTCCCTTCTCTGTCACTCCGGATATAATGCCGGAGACCGTCTTTTTGAGGCGATCCGTCATGTACAGTGCCTTCATGTATTTCTCCACATCCCGCTCCGCGGCCTCCGCGCGCCTTTCCGTATAGGAACAATGCGCCGCGTACGTCTGCATCCGCGCGGTCATCTTCTGCCTATAGTCTTCATTCATCGTCCCGCGCAGCACGGCGCGGATCATGCGATGCACCATAAGGTCCGGATATCGGCGGATCGGAGACGTAAAATGACAGTAATAAGGCGCTGCCAGTCCATAATGTCTGCCGTCCGGCTCCGCTTCATATTTGGCCTGCTTCATCGAACGCAGTATCATACGGCTGATCATGCCCTCCTCCGGATCTTCTTTCAGGCTCTGCAGGAGATCCTGTACCGTCCGGGAATGCAACTGTCCGTTTCCGGCGCCCTTTAACGGATGCCCCATCTGACGCAATACCGTGCCGAGTTCCATCACCTTTTCTTCCTCAGGATGAGGATGCACACGGTACATGAAAGGCACTTCCCGCCAATAATACTCTTCCGCAACCGTCTCATTGGCCGCCAGCATAAATTCCTCTATGAGTTCCGTCGCTTCCGTCCGCTCCCGCAGTCCTACCGCTACGGGATACCCGTAGGCATCCGGCTGAATCTTGCACTCCGGAAACTCAAATTCAATGGAGCCTCGTTCTCTCCGGATTCTACGCCGCAACCCGGCCACTTCCGCCATCATGCAAAAGGTCGGGACCCAGTCCGCATATTGCTCCATCGCTGCCGCCTGCTCCGGTGTCCGCTCTTCTTCCGGAATTCTGCTTCCTTCGAGAACATACTGAACATTGGTATAGGTCATCCGATGATCCACACGGATGATACTCTCTACAATCCGGTGTTCCAGAATCTCTCCGTCCGGCGACAGCTGCATGATACAGCTTAGCGCATATCGGTCCTGTCCCTCGTTCAGCGAACAGAGGCCATTGGAAAGCTTCTTCGGCAGCATAGGAATCACCCGGTCAGTCAAGTATACGCTGGTCCCACGATTATATGCCTCCTGATCCAGCGCGGTTTCCTCCCGCACATACCAGGATACATCCGCGATATGAACTCCCAGTTCATATCCTCTCTCATTTTTCGCAAGCGATACCGCGTCATCCAGGTCTCTCGCGTCTTCACCGTCGATAGTCACCATCGGGACCTCACGCAGGTCCTCCCGCAGCCTCTGTTCCTGCGTGCTGATTTCCAGTGTATCCGACAGGCCGTCTGTCTCTGCCAGCACCTCCTGCGGAAAATCTACCGGCAATTCATGTACGCACAGGACAGCCCGAATCCGGGCGGTCGGCGCGTAGGCCTCTCCCAGGTCCTCCTCGATTACCGCCTGGAGTCCGCCTTCTTCCGGCCACCGAACGATCCGCGCGATGACCTTATGCCCGCTGACAACATGAATCCCCTCGCCTTCCTCCGGCGGCACCGCCTTCATAGGCTCATGGATGGCCGGATTATCCGGCACGATCCATCCGCCGTATTCCAGATTGCCGGGGATCCGCGACAGTCCATGCTCCAATATCCGGATCACTTCCGCTGCCGCCTTGCGGTCTTTTCTTGCCTCTTCTGTGATTCTGCACTCCACCGTATCACGCGGCAAGGCGCCATGTACGTTATTCGGCGGGATGAACAGCTCTTCATCCTCTGAGATTCTTACAAAGCCAAAGCCCTGCGCCGTCCCCTGAAATACTCCTCGCACCGTCTTCTCCATCCCGCATCTCCTCTCGAACTGATTTATAAAAAAAGGATGTGTCCTCGCAGGCATCTATCCCGTGAATCCACATCCTTCCCTTTTGCCGCTGCGCCTGCAGTCTTAGCTTAAAGCACCGACAATCAGGTACAGTACAAACGCCAGCACAAAGAAAATCGCTGCCAGAATCTTGGTCCAGAACTCCAGCTTGCCCTCCATTGTCCGCGCCTTATTCTTGCCGAAATATGTCTCCGCAGCACCGCTGATCGCACCCGACAGACCCGCTGTCTTACCCTGCTGTAACAGTACAATTGCTGTCAGGCATAAGCAATCGATCGCAAAAAGAATAGATAGGATAATCATTAGCGTATGCATCTCAACACCTCCTCTTCTACAGACCACAGTCCGAACCATAGTCTGTTTTTCAGTATATCACGAGTTTATCCCGATTTCAACTGTTTTTTATTATTTTTCGTAAACAGAACGTTTCAATGACGCTACATACGGCAGATTCCGATAATTCTCCGCATAGTCGATACCATAACCGATGATGAATTCATCCGGCATCGTAAAACCGATATAATCCACCTGCACCGCCTTTTCTCTGCGGCTCGGCTTATCCAGAAGGGTACAGATCTTTACCGACTTGGCGCCGCGGTTGCTCAGATAATCCCGCAGATATGCCAATGTAATGCCTGTATCGATGATATCCTCCACCAGGAGAATATGGCGGCCTGTTACATCCGCGTCCAGATCCTTGATGATCTTAACCACACCGCTGGATGTCGCCTCGGTGCCATAGCTGGACACAGACATAAAATCCATCTGCAAAGGCAGATCAATGCTTCTTGCCAGATCCGCGAAGAAAATAGACGCTCCCTTTAGGATTCCAACAATCGTCAGCAGCTCCCCCTGATATTCCTGCGTAATCTGACGGCCCATCTCCGCAATCCGCCGCTTTAATTCCTCTTCCGAAATCAATACCTTCTCAACGTCCTGTTCCAACATATCTGAATCCTCCTGCCTGTATTTTATCAGAATTCCACATAGAGCATCCGCTCGCCATCCAAACTGTATACGCCAAAGCCCTGCTCGTCCAGCAGGCCGAAGCTCGCCGGAAGCGTCCCCTTGGGCATAGATACGGATCCGGGATTGCAGCAGTAGACGCCTTCCGCATCCTGCTCAGCCGTCGCCACATGCGTATGTCCGGACAGAACGACGCACCCCGGGCATAATCCCATCTGATACTCATTCAGGTGTCCATGAGTCATGATCACTCTGCGTCCTGCCCCCAGCTGCAGCGTCTGAAAATCCGCGCGGATCGGGAACTCCAGTACCATCTGATCCACTTCCGCATCACAGTTGCCGCGGACCGCCGTGACCTCTGTCTTGATCCCGTTCAGGATCCTGGCGACCTCCATCGGGTCGTACGGTACCGGCAGAGCGTTGCGCGGTCCATGATACAGCAGGTCTCCCAGCAGAAGGATATGCTCCGCACCCAACTTTTCCTTGTAAGCAAGCGCTTTTTTCAGTGTATCGCAATTGCCGTGTATATCAGATATCACAAGATATTTCATCATTTTCTCCTTACTTTATAACCTGCAGCGCAGGATCCTCCGGCCACGCGTCCAGGAAAAAGAGCGCAATGGTTCCCGGACCGGTATGACAGGAAATTACACTTCCGATATCGCCTACCATAAAACGAGTGACTCCCAGCTGCTCTGTCAGCATCTGTTCGACCTCCTTGACGGTATCCATACAATCGCTATTGGTAATGCCGATCACCTGATTCTGAATATCCGCGCCGGCTCCTCTTTCCTTAATGAGATCTACCAGCTTCTGCATTGCCTTCTTATGACCGCGGCACTTAAAGATCGGAATCAGCTTACCCGCATCTACATGCAGTACCGGCTTAATGCTCAACAAGCCGCCCAAAAATGCCGACGCGTTGCTTACCCGGCCGCCGCGGCGCAAATACTCCAGATCATCCACGCTAAACACATGCTGCTGATGCTTCGCATAGAACTCGACCGTCTTAATCAGCGTATCCTTATCCACCCCACGACGCACCAGCTCTGCCGCACGTTCTACCACCATGCCGAAGCCGTAGGATGCGCACAATGTATCGATCACCGTAATATCCGCTTCCGGATATTCTTCCTGTACCATCTGCACCGCAAGCCGCGCGGACTGTACGGTACCTGACAATTCGCTGGAAAAGCCTACATATACAACCGTCTCTCCGGCGGCCGCATACTTTTCAAATGCCTGCTGAAAACGCTCCGGCGTTACCTGAGAGGTCTTATATACCTTATTCTCCCGCATCGCGTCACACACCTGCAGCGGCGTAATCTCCGTTCCATCTGCCAGCTCTCTTCCGTCATCTGTCAAAACCACCAAGGGAATTACATCAATCTCCGGATATTTCTCTCTGACAGCCTTAGGCAGATCCGACGCAGAATCTGTCACAATTCTAATCGCCATATTCAACAC
>CAVGBV010000018.1:13954-18137 GCA_963627615.1 Alloprevotella sp. | reverse complement strand
ATTCCGGCACATTTCGCAAGTACAAAAAGGACCGCAGTCTACATCTCACCGCGGTCCTATATTGACTATCCATTTTTTTCTGTTGTTTTATAGGGATTCAATTCTTCTTCCCCGCGATAAATTCTGCGGATCCTCTTCTCGACCTTTTCCCGGGGCAGCATCACTTCATGTCCGCAGCCTTCGCAGCGGATGCGGAAATCAATGCCCACCCGCAGCACCTGCCATGTCAGACTGCCGCAGGGATGCTGTTTTTTCAGTTTCAGCCGGTCGCCCACCTGAATATCCATGTCATCCCTCCTGCTTCAGAAGAATATAATTCCCGCGGTTATCCCCGCAGATCGAGACAAACGTCTCCTGGATTCCATCCAGGCTTCGGACAAGCTCTACTTTGTATGTACTGCCGTCAAATTCGAAGACATACTGTCCGTAAGTATCCAGGTATTCTATGTATCCTTCGACATCGACTCCCAAACGCTTGACCGCGGCCGCATGAAGCTCACCCACATATCTGAGCTGCGCCGTATTCTCATCCATACTCAGAACAAATCCGAACTCCGCCGCGTGCTGCGCAAGCCACTCCCCGGTCTCGCCCCACTCGGACGCCTCCGGTGTCACACGGGCTGCCAGCCCTGTCTGATACGGATCCGATCCGGGCACACCGCAGTCATACTTGGCAAATGTCTCTGCCTTCGCGGAGTCATATCCCTGTTCCTTGTAATAGGCCGCTCTCTCTGTCACCGTCTGTTCCTGTTCCTTCCAGGAACGATATCCCTGCTCCAGTATCAGCTTTCCGGCTCCATCGATATTCATACTGCGCTGCATACTGAGGAAGGACTCTGCCGCCTCCGCAGAAAGCCTCTGTCCATTTCCCGCTTCTGTCAGATCTGCCGGTTCATATGTTCCGGGCAGACTGTGCTCCTGATTCACAATCCACAGAAAAGCAATATTTCCATTGTATGTTTTTGCCGCCGAGGATTCTTCCAGAACCACGGCATTCTCTGCCGTCCGGCCTTCCTGCAGCGCATCCGTCGCCACTCCGGCAGCGCCCGCCGCGGTACACCCTCCAAACAGCAGCATGGAAGCCACCATAGCCGCCGCTCCCCGACGCAGCAATCTATTATAAACCTTTACAGGCATACTCTCATCCTCAATCCATGCTTACAGCATTTCTTTTTTATTTCCCTTATTCAGGATGTTCCGATAATCGATATATTCGTAAATGCTCTCATCAAACGCGTCTGAAAAGCTCTTAAGATCTTCCAGCTTCAGGTCTTCAATGGCGCATCCCTCATCCTCACAGCGGATCACTATCTGTCCCACAATCCCATGCGCATCACGGAAAGCGACTCCCTTGGACACCAGATAATCCGCCACTTCCGTAGCGTTCAGAAAGCCCTGCTTGACGCTTGCTTCCATCTTTTCCTTCTGTACCCGCAGGGTAGAGATCACCCCGGTCATGATATCCAGACAGGCTGTCACCGTATCATAGCTGTCAAAAAACGGCTGCTTGTCCTCCTGCATATCCTTGTTGTACGCAAGAACGATTCCCTTCATTGTTGTCAACAGACCCATCAGATGTCCAAAGACACGCCCGCTCTTGCCGCGGATCAACTCGCAGGAATCCGGATTCTTCTTCTGGGGCATGATACTGGACCCCGTCGAATAGGCGTCATCCAGTGCGACAAAACGGAATTCCTGGCTGCTCCACAGAATCAGTTCTTCACTCAGACGGCTCAAATGCACCATAATGATCGACATATCCGCCGCGAGCTCCATCAGATAATCCCGATCCGATACACCGTCCAGGAAATTATCCACCGGTTTGTCAAAACCCAGCTCCGCCGCTGTCTGATTCCGATCGATATTATGGGTGGTTCCGGCCAGCGCCGCGCATCCCAACGGAGATTCGTTCAGACGTCTTCCGCTGTCCTGCACCCGGCTGACATCGCGTCGGAACATCGACACATATGCCTCCATATAATACCGGAAGGTTACGGCCTGTGCCCTCTGCAAGTGCGTATAGCCCGGCATAATGCAGTTTTGCTCGCTGCCTGTCTTACGCAGTGCCTCAATCAGGCTCTTCAGCTTTTCTTCCAGCTTCTGCGCCGCGCCTCTTGCATACAGCCGCATATCCAGCGCTACCTGATCATTTCTGCTCCGTCCGGTATGCAGCTTTTTGCCCACATCTCCGATCCGTTCCGTCAGATTGGCTTCTACAAAGGTATGGATATCTTCATAATCTCCGGCAAGCTCCAGCTTTCCGGATTCGATATCCGCCAGAATTCCTTCCAGGCCCTGACGGATCTGCTCAGACTCCGCCTCTGAAATAATCCCCTGATGTCCCAGCATTCTGGCATGAGCGATGCTGCCTGTAATGTCCTCGCGGTATAACCGCTGATCAAACGGGAAAGACGAATTAAAATCTTCCATCATTTGATTTTCTTCTTTTCTGAATCTACCGCCCCAGAGCTTCATACAGGCACCTCCATTTGTCCTTTGCATCCATCTCATTATATACGATTCTTCTTCATTATGCAATCTTTTTGTAAAAATTTCTTAATCAAAATTCAAAGAGATTCAGACCTATCTCCTGGGAATATTTTCTTCCGGCCTTCCCCGAAAACGCCTGGACCACCAGCTCCGCCGTGGCGCTGACCCGAGCTTCCACCAGGTGTCCTCCCCGCGTCAGATTCTCCGCGTCCGCGATCACCGCGTGCAGATGCAGGTAGACTTTTCCCTCCATTCTGGAGATATTCCCGTTCAGTGAAGCAATCTCATAAGCTCCCTCATAGGTATGCCCGATAAACTGCTTTTCCGCCGTGTCAAAAAGGCCCAGTTCCACATGATCCGCCGCTCCCAGGCCGTAGACTCCGCCGCATTCAATCCCTTCTTGTTCACACAGGGTCCGAAGGCTCTGCGCGATCTTCTCACCCTTATCCACTCTCAGCAGATATTCATTGCCGTATTTTTTATATTCCATTCTTCTGACTCCTTATGTCCTATGCAGCTCCATCATTACGATCTCCGGAGCAATTCCTATTCTGGGGCCGCCCAGTCCTCTGCCCACATACATATCCGTTCCGTTTTCCTTATAAATTCCATGAACATATTTAGGAAACAGGCCCTGCCCCGGTGCCAACAGTCCACGCCGTACAAAGCGGAGCGGAATCAGTCCGCCGTGCGCATGCCCGCTGAAAATCAGATCTACCTTATACCTGCTGTAGCTATGCAGGTGTTCCGGTTTGTGCGCCATCAAAATCGTGAACATACCCTCCTGCCTCTCCGGATACATCCCACGCAGGATCTCCCGAATCTCTTCCGGTTCCCTTGTGTTTTTTCCAAGCTTGCTGTGCATTCCCGTCTCCAGTCCGGACAGGCGGATCCTGTCTTCACCTCGCGACAAGGTCACGGACTCATTGCGAAGCAGCCTGACTCCGCATCTTCTTGCATCCGCCAGGATCTCCGGCAGATAGACAGAACGGGTCTCATGATTGCCCAAAATCGCATAGCTGGGCGCGATCTCCGCCATCCTCCGATACAGATCGCGTACTGCCGTCCGCTCCCTTCCTTCGTAGACCTCGTCCATCATATCCCCGGTAATCAGGATCAGATCCGGCTTCAGCGCCCGTACCTTTTGCGCCAGCAGAGACTGTTTCCGTCCAAAGGTCCGTCCGTGCAGATCTGTGATCTGGACGATTCGGAACCCCTCATATCCGGCAGGCAGCCCTACGAACTTTTTCCGGCAGCATTCGACCCGAAGGCTCCTCCCCCGGGCCGTCCGATTCCAGAGCATGACGCCGCGCGTCAAAGTCCTCCGGATCCAGCTGTGCCGGAACGCCTTTTCCTGCCTCATGCCAGCTGAATGTGCCAGAACGCGATCGTTTCCCGCTTCCAGGTATACGTAATATAGACGTCTTTTCCTCTTGCGATGACTGCCGGATAAGAGAAGTTAGCCCAGCGTTCCTTCTTCTCACACGGAACATGATCCAGATGGTATTCCTTTCCCCAGGTCTTACCGTTATCCTCAGAGATTGAAAATACGACCGGAGATCTCCGTCCCCAGTTGCCGCTGATCGGATTATAGACCAGCACCAGTCTTCCATCCTCCAGCCTCGTCAAATCGATTCCGCTGTTGTTGTTCGGAAGCGCTGTCGGCAGCGCCTCTGACCAGCTTCTCCCGCCG
>CAVGBV010000018.1:10602-13944 GCA_963627615.1 Alloprevotella sp. | reverse complement strand
TTTCCCGCCATCTTCCGACTGGCTGTGATAGATATATCCTTCCGTACTGCGGGTATACATATGCACAATTCCCTCATCGTCCTGCCACAATGTCGGCTGGATGATCCCTTTATATTCCAGCTTGGAACGGTCAATCGGCACATATTCGCTGCGTGTCCAAGTCCTCCCGTTGTCCTCGGAACGGTCCGTAAAGCAGTTCCACTCCGTCTCCGTCTCGATCGAGGCAGGAGCCAGAATCGCGCCGTTCCTCAAGCGGATGCACTTGTTTTTCACCGGGCCTCGGCCGCCGAAGTCTCCCTCCACCAGTTCCTTGCCCTCACTCCAGGTTTCCCCCTGATCAAAGGACTCTTTGTAGTATGTCTGCCATACCGGAATCGGCTTTCCTGTCTTATAATAGAGCACCAGACGGTCGCCCGCGTCAAACAGAACCGGATTCCAGCAAGGCGTCTCTCCTGTCCCCGCCGCCTTTCTCTGCGGCTCCCACTTGCCGTCCCTATATCTGGAATACCAGATTCCTACGTCGTCTTTTCCTTCCTTGGATCCGCCGAACCAGGCCGCCACCAATGTTCCGTCGCTCAGGCATTCAATCGTTGACGCATGGCTCTCCAGATACAATTCTTCCGGTTTAAAAATATGCTTGTGATCCACTACCCAATATTCCATCTTGCGCAGCTCCCCCTGTATTTTTCTTTTTATTTTATCAGTAATAACGCGTTTGCGCAAGTCCTTTATAACGTATATAAGAAATATACAAAAGGCCGCTGTGCCATGCGGCTTTTATAAGTTTTCCCCATCTTTCCCCCGACAGTGCATGAAGCCTGCACAGATCTCTCCACCAGACACGGCCGCCGGAAAAGCGGAGCCGCATGTCGCAGTCCCTTCCAGAACCGCACCATATCTCCGCACCCTTTCTCTCCTTCCGCCGTCTGGAACAACATACAACCTCCCAGCCCAATCTTGTCCAAAACTCGCACACGCAGCAGACATACGCTTCATCTCCCATATGTCTCATGATTCCGATTCTTTTCTCCATACCTTCTCCTCCCTCTGGAACAGTATGGGCGGCTGTCGGCCAAATATGCATTAAAAAAAGGCCTTTCGGCCTCTTTGTACATCCTACATTGTCAATCTGCGGATCCATTCCTGAAGCTGATCTCCCCATGCTCCAAACAGAAGCGTATATCCTCCATAAGCCAGCAGCAGCGCCGCAGCCAGGAATATCACGCATATCAGCAGATTCAGGAAAAACTTTTGCATCTTTTCTTTCATCACTATCCCCCGCTCTTCTCATTCGTTACTCTTTGTTTTTATTATAACAGAGCGGTCTGAAAATAGCAATGAAGTCCCCTGTTTTTCTCCGTTTTCGCCAAATAGAAAAGGCACAGTTTGTATACTGTGCCTAAATGGGTCATCAGGGGCTCGAACCCTGGACACCCTGATTAAGAGTCAGGTGCTCTGCCAACTGAGCTAATGACCCGTGGCTGGGTAGGAAGGACTCGAACCTTCGAGTGCAGGAATCAAAATCCTGTGCCTTACCACTTGGCGACTACCCAAGAGGACGTTCGACGCCGTTCCTTAGTACTGAATCCGCCGCTTTGGCGGAGGGTGGGTAGTGGGACTCGAACCCACGACCTCCAGAGCCACAATCTGGCGCTCTAACCAACTGAACTACACCCACCATAAAAACAAAAAAGTTCGCCGCAACCGCGAACCAACGTGCCTACAGGGATTCGAACCCCGGACACGCGGCTTAGAAGGCCGCTGCTCTATCCAACTGAGCTATAGGCACAGAGAGCGGGTGATGGGAATCGAACCCACGTATCCAGCTTGGAAGGCTGGTGTTCTACCATTGAACTACACCCGCAAATGTCGGGGTAACAGGACTTGAACCTGCGGCCTCTTGATCCCAAATCAAGCGCTCTAGCCAAACTGAGCTATACCCCGTCGAAGTCCTGTGCTGCACCCACTGTAGCGCGCCGCGCTCATCTGCAGCGTAGACAATTATACTATGGATCTATTTTTTTGTCAATCACTTTTTTTAAATATCTCAAAAAATTTTTATGAGGCCACCGGCAGCGTGATTCCACGTCGTACTCCGCCATATTCTCCATTGCCGCAAAAGAATACGGCTCCCAGCTGTGCCGCCAATTCCCGGCACACTTCCAGCCGAAGTGTGGATTCTCCCCGGCACTCCAGCGCCGCCCTCGCCTCTATGATATGTTCCGACGGATTCTCCACCCAGAGCGCAACCGTATCTCTATAGGCGGTACAGCCTGTTGTAATACACTCTCCCGAGGCGCTTCGGGAAAGTGTATACCGTATCAGCTGCTCCAGAATCTCCCGCAGCAGCTTAGCATCGCTCCAAATACTGCGGTCTCCTCTATCGTACTCGACCCTGAGCAGAATTCCCTGCTCCTGTGCTTCCTTTCCAACACTGCGCGCCGCTTCTTCCACACAGTCTCTTAACGGACTGCGGCCCCAACAGGGCGGCACATCTCCCGCATGAACCTGTATCAGCCGCAGCAGACGTTCCATATAATTGCGCAGATTCTGGCAATCCTTCCACAGCGTATCATAACACTCCGGATCCATCTCTTCCTGCCGAAGCTCCAACTGTCCCATGAGATTCCCCAACGGCGCATGCAGTTCCTCCACCCAGCCACTCATCTGTTCCCAGCTTCTCTTCATGACATCCTCCACTGTATATTATTGGAAATCGTTTATGATATTACCATATATTTCCATTTTTGACAAGAGTTTTTTATACCGCGCCATCCATCACAAGCCGTACGTTCCACCCTTCGGCATTTCCGATCACATACAGGCTGTACCATGCGCCTTCCTCCAGGTTCAGCTCCGGGATTCTCGCCAGAATATTCCGCTCCGCGCCCATACACAGATCCGCAAAATACCGCCCTGGTTCTGTTCCTCTGTATTCGCTGGCTTCCCCCTCCTCCACCTGTTCCAGGAACATCTCCATTTCCTCCGGAAGTCTCCCCATATAGAGGTCCAGCGCCGGCACAGCCAGATTCACCAATCTCAGCACCGCCTCTTCCTCTTCCGCGTCCCTCTCCCGGTCCTGTACCGGAATCATCCAGGGCCCTCCATCCTTTTCTGTCACCACCCAGGTGATCGTTCCTCCTTCTCCCGGTTCCTCTTTTCCCCATCGTTTACTGCCATCCTCTGTCTCCAGCCGAAAACTTTCCGGCGCTTCCGCATAAAAATACGGTGTCGCCTGTCCATATTCCAATCTGCGCACCACAGGAATATTTCCATCCAGAACCTCTATACTGCCCAGCAACGGATACGCATGCAAATACCTTACATAGACCCCAATTTTCC
>CAVGBV010000018.1:0-10592 GCA_963627615.1 Alloprevotella sp. | reverse complement strand
CCTTACATATACTCCCATTTTCCCTTTTCCCTCCATTTTTGCCTCAGCCATTTTCCAGGCTGCGCAGGATATTCATCTGCCCATAGCCCCAGCGATTATTCGGATAGCTGATTTCCGGGCGCCGGACGGCCCCTCTGTATAAAAGCGCCTTGATATTCGCCGGACTGATTCCCGGTTGATTTCCATAGGTTATGGCCCATTCCAGAATCTGCGCGCAGCCTCCGGCCGTAATCGCCGCTCCGCTGCTGGTCCCGCTCCTTGCCTGGTATCCGGCAGGCGAAACCGGTCCATAGATTCCGACCGACGGCGCCGCCACATCCGGCTTGATCCTTCCCAGGCGCGTAGGTCCCCGTCCGGATGCCGGGTACAGGCTGGATGTCAGATGATTATATCCGCCGACTGTTACCGGGCTTGCCGCTGTACCCGGCATCGTAACACTGCCGGCCGGATCGGCTCTCAAAAAGCGGGTATTGGGCCGAATCCACTGTCTGAGCGGCATGTATATATCGTATGTGCCATCAAGTACCGTATCTCCATACAGGTACAATCTCCATAAGCCCTCTGTCGGACGCTCCAGACGAATCACCGCGGCCTGTTCTCCATTCCAGCTGCGTTCCTGAGAATACTCCACATTGACCACCGTATTCTCTACCGGAATCCGGATCCTCTGCGGCCCCAGAATCCCTCGCGGGATCCTCTCCACCACATGTCCTCTGGGAGAAACCATGGACAGTGAAAACTGATCCGGCGCATGCATCCATACGGTCATAATCAATACATTCTCCCCTGTATCCACAAAGAACTCCACTTCCTCCTGTGCCGAGAGGGTGCCTGAGGCATGCGTCGCGCTGTCTCCCTGGTTGCCCGCGGCACACACAATCACAGTTCCCGACTGCCTGCGGTACTGTTCCAGCGCGTTTTCCAGCCCCGAGCTTCCGTCATGCGCGCCCAGGCTGGCAGAGAGCGCGAGCAGAACCACCACCGGCTTCTTACCTGCTTTCTCCATAACATAGGAGATCCCCTGCTGAATATCCGTATGCTGGTATGCTCTCTGCTCTGTCGGGATGCCATAATAGTTTCTGATCCCCGCCTTGGCCTCCTTTAATTTTACGACGATCAGCTCCGCCTCCGGCGCCGCTCCGGAGAATCCTTCCCGAAGATCCTGCGTTCCCGCCGCCACTCCGGCAACATAGGTCCCATGGCCGTCCTCGTCCCTTTGCGCCACAATCTTGTAGGGATTTTCCCCCGCTTCCTGTGCCTGGATGGCCCTGTCGATCTCATCCCGCAGATATTCCCGCCCGTATACATATCCGTTCGGCGCTTCACCTTCTTTTTCCGTCTGATCCCATAGGCTCAGAATCCTGCTTCTCCCCTCTTCTGTACGGAAACTGGGATGGAGATAATCGATTCCTGTATCGATCACTCCGATCACTACGCCCGTTCCCAAGAGCCCCATTCCCGGAAGCACCTGCGCTTCTGTCACTCCTGCAGCATCCAGTGCTGTCACATCAGCCGCCAGGCCATAGAGCATCGGAAGATATTCCCACGGATAGGCTCCTCCGATATCCGCAGCCCTTACATATGCCACCAGATCATTGTTGCTGATCTCCCGCAGGCACTCTATATTTCCCTCCGGAAAGGGCATTCCCCCGTCCAGCTGTTTAGGAAAGACGAGTTCTATATATTCCTCGGACTGCGCCGCTTCACGGCAATTCACCGATTCCGCCTGACGCAGCCAAGACTCACGCTGTGTCAATTCCCGCATTGTCTTGGACAGACACAGCCTGCCATATCCCCAATCCCGGCTTGGAAATGTCAGCATTCCAAAATCCCGTTCCGCCCCAGCCGTCAAAAGCGCTTTCAACCTCTCTCCGTATAAAAAGAGATCATTCTTGCGCACATAACCCCATTCCAGCATCAACGCGGCGGCTCCCGCCACAATCGGCGACGCGATGCTGGTGCCGCTCACCGCCCCATAACCGCCGCCGGACAGCGTCGTCAATACTCCTACGCCCGGCGCCGCCAAAGAAGGCCTTATAATCCGGCCGTCTCTGGAATATCCTCTTCCGGAAAAGGGCGCAATCGCTCCGGTCGTATGATTGTACGCCGCTACGCCGATCACGGCTCCCGCCGTTACCGGCATTGTGATCGTAGTTTCCTCTTCCGGTATAAGAAAATACGTATCCCGGCCGCCCGCCCCTTCCCCGGTCGTCCAGATATCGTACCGGCCGTCCAGGATCGTTCTGGCCTGCAGATAGATTCTCCAGAGCCCCGGTTGAATGCCGCGCGGCGCAAATAGATTAATATAGATTGCGGAAGCCCCGGAATACGGATCCGGACTGCCGTAATAGATCCATATCCATGTGCCGTCCAATGCCGTCAGAAATCCTCCTTCTCCCTCTCGGATAAAGCCCGTATTCTCTCCGCCGGGAGACCCTACGTTAATATAAAACTGATCTCCATATGCCTTCCAGATCTGAAACAGGACGCTTCCTCTCTCTCCGACCTGCACCTCGATCTCCCGCTGTTCTCCCTGCCGTACTGTTCCCGCCGCGTGCCGTCCTGCCGTTCCTTCATTGCCTGCCGCGACGACCAGCGAATTGATCCACCGCCTGCTCCAGTCATCTATATAGGCTTCAAACAAAGAATCCCCATCATGTCCTCCCATATTGGTTCCCATGCTGAGATTCACCGCAATCGGCCGTTCCAGTTCCTGCGCCGTTTCTATGACATATTTCAATCCGCGCATGGCAGCGGTTGTTCGTGTAAATCCGTACCCCCTGTTCTCCGCCAGTTTAACAACGATCAGCTCTGCCTCGTCCGCCACGCCCCGAACCCTTCCGCCTCCTTCTCTTCCGTTTCCCGCCGCTGCTCCTGCCACCTGCGTCCCGTGCCCCAATATATCCCTGCTGGGTACAAGCGCATACGCCGCTTCCCTCCCGCCTTCCTGATATGCCCGAACGGCATCAGTGATCTCCTCTTTGAAAAAAAATTGTTGTCCTTCCAGTGTCTGATCCCAGAGAGCCGCAATCCGGCTCTCTCCATTTTCTGTGATAAAGGCCGGATGCAGATAGTCGATACCGGAATCGAGGATCCCGATGAGGGTTCCACGGCCATGCAGATCATATGTCTCCGGAAGCTGCACCGTCGGAATACAGGCCGCCCGAAGCGCTCCTACATCGCTGGCCAGAAGCGCTTTGGGCTTCTCTACATATTCTATCTGACTCAGGGCCGCCGCCCGGTAGATCTGCTCTTTCGTCAGGATCAGAATCGCGTACCGCTCTGTTAAAACCTCGCCGGAGGCTCCCGGCAATGCCCGCAGTGCCTCCTCCAGATCGCCATGATACCGCACAACCACCTCAAAGCGTTCCTCTTCTGGCAGATATCCCACCTGCAACTCATCTGTCTGTTCCAGCTGACTTTGCGTAAGTTCCAGCGCCGCCAGCAGCGCTCCGTCTATACTTCCGCTCATACGCTTCCTCTTTGACTGTCTTTTCTTAGTTATATGCCGCCGGGCTTGACATTTTCCCTCTTCCATGATATTTTTAGATTATACTTTTAGAGAAAGGAACTTTTCCATGAATCAATACGATAAATTATTTCCTATCAGCACGATTGCCAAATACCAGGATACCATGTCGCTTCTGACTTCTCTCCTGATCTATATTGTATGCGCCGCTGTTCCTCATCTGGTCCTCGGTCTTTTTACCTGGCTTCCGCTGGTCGGCTGGATCTTCAGCGCCGTCCGCTGGGTCGTCAATGTGTATTGCACGCTTGGGATCCTCTTATCCGTACTGAAATATTTCAGGAATTGATATTTGCTGGTACAAAAAAGCACCGGCCGTCGGTGAACTCAAACCCGATGGCCGGTGCCTTTTTATTTTTACTTTTATTCTACTCTGTCCATACGGAAGGCCTCGCCCTCCCGTGCGGTAACACTTGTATTCTCCATCACCAGTCCTCGAATATTGGCGGCACGCATTCCCCAGCGTCCGGAGGCCTGTACGTTTTCCAACCGGATATTTTCCAGCGGCTGTTCCGGCAGCCCCACCATGTAGATCGCTGAACTGACCACGGTATCTGCCTGAATATTACGGAACGTGATATTCCGAATCACCGGTGTTCCTTCATCCACTGGCTCTTCCGCCGTATCGTCAAAAGGTTCGCAGCCGTAGAACTGATCCACATAGATTCCGCCCCGGAACCACTTGGTATCCTGCTGATCCGTCTTGGTATTGACAAATACCAGGTCCTCATAGAGGACATCTTCGATGCAGTTTCCCCGACCGCGCTGATTCTTTACGCTGGCCACGCTGAATGTATCCGTAAATGTACAATCCTGTACCAGTACATGCCGAACGCCTCCGGACATCTCGCTCCCGATGGCAACACCGAACCCGCTCAAAAAGCGGCAGTTACTGATCCGGATATTCTCTGACGGGATACCGATCCGCCTTCCTTCCGCATCCCGGCCTGATTTGATAGCGATACAATCATCCTGACTGGCAATCACGGAATGTATGATCCAAACATCCTTGCAGGAATCCGGATCGATGCCGTCGCCGTTATAGATTCCCTTATAGGGTCTGCCCTGCGCGTCATACTTGGTCCGCACCGTAATCTGATTCATCGTTACCTTATTGCAATATACCGTATGGATACACCACGCCGGAGCTTGGCATACCGTAATTCCATTCAGATACAGCCCGTCCACCCGTACCGCGCAGATCGCGCGTCCTCTGGAGGCCTTGCCTTCCGCGATTTCCTCCTTCATCAGCGCGCTTCCATTGGCATCGATGGTTCCTTCCCCAACAACCACGATGTCCTCCAGCCGGCCCCCATCCGGGTCCTCCGCGTGGAGAAGGCTGGAATAGCAGTATTCCTCTCTCCCCTCAAAATACGAAAAGCGCACAGAATAATCTGCCGCCCTGGAACTTCCCAGAAGGGTTGCCCCCTTCTCCAGACGCAGCGTCATATGGCTCTTCAGATACAGTGCGCCGCTCTGATAGGTTCCCGCCGGAATCCGCACTTCTCCATCGATAGGGCATTGATCGATCGCGCGCTGCAGCGCTTCCGTACACAGTTCCCCATCTCTGGCTCCAAAATCCGTCACGTCCAGTACTTTACTTCTTCGTCCGGTCCGAACCCGTACCGTCTCTACCAGATTGCCCGTACGGACTGTAAACGCGTATTCTGTATCCGGCGTCAAATCCGTCACCGTAAAGTCTGTACAAGTACAGCTTGCCCTGAGCTCTCCATTCACCTCGATATCATAGTTGATGTCCGGCGCCTGCTTATCCCACACCAGAACCACGCTGTCCGCCGTTCGAAACGGAACTTTTAACTGAAGTCTTCCCATATTCTATTCGCTCCTTATCTTCTCAGACTGCCATCTGTTTCCTTTTCAAACTTTTCCTGATACGCCCTCTGGAGCTGCCGCACCAGTTCCGGCGCGCCCTGACGAACCGCTTGTCCGTCAATGATCTCCGCCCGCAGGCAAAGGGCGCTGGAACTGGTCACCAAAATCTCGTCCGCATCCTTCAATTCCGCTACCGTAAACGGTTTTTCCTCCACTGGAATACCGCACTGTTTCGCCAACTGCAGCACATGCATCCGGGTAATCCCCGGCAGGATCAGATTGTCACAGGGTGCCGTCTTCAGCACTCCGTCCTTAATAATCAACACATTACTGTGCGCGCCTTCTGTTACACGATCTCCCCGGTGCAGTACCGCCTCAGTACACCCGGCCTCCTCCGCCGTCTGCGCGGCCATGACACTTGGGATCAGGTTCAGCGTCTTAATATCACAATGCAGAAAACGGGTATCCTCCAGCGTGATCAGTCTATGACGGAATGTCTCCATATCCTTCAGTCGAATCGGCTTCAGGGTGATCATCAGATTGGCGGTTCCCTCCTTGGGAAACAAATGTGACCTCGGCGCTGTCCCGCGGCTCGCCTGCCAATACAACAGCAGCGGCTCGTCCGTCTCCATCCGGTCCACCATGGCATATAGCTCCTTTTTCAGCTCTTCACGACTCATCGCAAACGGGATCCGAAGCGCCTGAAAGCTCCTCCAGAAACGGTCCAGATGCTCCTCCAGCGAAAAGATTACGCGGTTTTGCACGAGTATCGCCTCGTAGACTCCGTCTCCAAAATACACCGCCCGATCGTTCATCGGGACGGTCATCTCCTCCAACGGTCCGTATACACCATTATAATATCCAAGACTCTTCATGTTCTTTTTCCTCCTTAGGATTCTCCTGGTTCCCACCGATACTTTTTCAGATCCACATGCGCGTCATCCTTCAGCATAACGCCTTCCTGTCTGAGAAGCTCTCTCTGCTCCGTCCATCCCGGCGCCAGGCGCCCCGTACTGTTCACCACCCGATGACAGGGATACTCTCCATATAGATGCGCCTTGCTGAGAATCCGACCCACCAGACGCGCATTCTTCTCCTTGCCCACCAGATACGCGATCTGTCCATATGTGGCAACCCTGCCTTCCGGGATCTCCTCCACCACTGACAAAATCTCATAGATCAGCCGTTCCTCCATCGCCGTTCTGTCGCTCCTCTCCTAGTATCCCCATTATAAACACTCCTTCAGAAAACGTCAAGCCAATTTCGGTGATCATAGTTCACATTTTTACTTTTCAGCGTCTCTTCTCCCCGTCCTCTTTGTTTATTTTTTCCAATGCATTCTTACTCTTTTTGTCGATTTCGCTTGTTTTTGCTCTGATTTGCCGATTATTATTGACATTTCGTATAGTTTGTTGTATTTTCTAAATAGAATGGGTGGATATGTGGTTCTAGTCCACGCACTTACTTAATTTTTATGAAAGAGGGTGTCACAACATGATTCATGAGTATTGGATAGTACTTGGAATCATCATCCTGGCCCTCCTCTATGTTCTCTTCAACTTTATTCGTGTGAAGAAGATGGATGAGGGTACGGATGAAATGAAGGAAATGGCCGGCATCATTCGCAGTGGTGCTTCCATGTTCCTGAAAACAGAATTCAAAACCGTAACGATCGTGGTTTTGGTTCTGGCTCTTGTTTTTTCTCTTTTTATTGAGTCGTTCAGCGGTCTCACATTTCTCCTGGGCGCCTGCATGAGCAGTGCTGTCTGCATCCTGGGTATGCGCAGCGCGACTTACGCCAACGTGCGCACTGCCAACAAGGCACGGACCTCCCGCTCCATCGGCGAGACCGTTAAGGTAGCACTGTGCGGCGGCAGCATCAGCGGCCTGAGCGTTCAGGCCTTTGGTATGCTTGGTTTTATTCTCGTTCTTCTGATCTGGGGACAGCCGGACACACAGAACACCGGACACGGCCTGATTGCCAACCTGTCCTGCAACGCTTCCATCATGAGAATCTCTACTTATTCTCTGGGCTGCTCGCTGGTTGCCATGTTCAACCGTGTTGCCGGCGGCAACTACACCAAAGCGGCCGATATTTCCTCCGATATTCTGGCGAAGCTCCGTCATGACATGCCTGAGGATGACAGCCGTGTTCCCAATGTTATCGCGGACTTCATCGGCGACAATGTCAACGATATCGCCGGCAACTGCTCCGACCTTCTGGAGAGCTTCGTTGCTACCCTGTCCGCTTCCATGATGATCGCTTCCTTTACACTGAGCAACATTCCGGATCTTTTCGGCAACGCTCTGATCTTCCCGGTTCTTTTGGCCGGTGTGGGTCTCCTGGGCTGTCTGCTGGGTCTTGGCTTTGCCGCCATCCGTAAGATGAGCGACAATCCTTCCCGCGAGCTGAATCTGGCCACTTGGATTTCGGCCGGTATCACGGTAGGTCTGAGCCTGGCTATCTCTTATTACATGTTCGGCAAGATCGACGCCGAAGTTCTGAAATCCGCGGGCTTCAAGCTTGGCTGGCTCTCTCCGTGGGTCTCCAGTGTACTGGGTATCATCAGTGGTATCGCGATCGGTACGATCACTGAATACTACACCAGCACAGATTACAAGCCTACCCGCCGTTTGGCAGAGATGGCGACAGAGGGCGAAGCCTTCGTTATCACGAAGGGCGACGCGATCGGCTCCCGTTCCTGCCTGGCCCCGATCCTGATTATCGGCGTGGCTCTGTTCCTGTCCGGTTTCCTTTGCGGCACCTACGGCATCGCTATTTCTGCTCTGGGTATGTTGTCCTTTGTAGGCGCGACTGTTTCTATCGATGCTTTCGGTCCTATCGCCGACAATGCCGGCGGTCTGGCAGAATCCTGTCATCTGCCCGCAGACGTCCGCGTTATTACAGATAAGCTGGATGCTGTCGGCAACACCACAGCCGCGATTGGTAAGGGCTTTGCGATCGGTTCCGCTGCTTTCGCTACCGTATCTCTGATCGTTTCCTTCGTAAACGGTGCTGAGGGCCTGTCCGGTGTACTGGACTTCGCCTCCTATATCACCGTAGCCGGCGGTATCATCGGCGGTGCGCTGGTTGAATACTTCGCCGCTATGCTGACCGACAACACGATCGACGCTGCCCGTCTGATGGCTGACGAAGGCGACCGCCTGCTGTCCATCCCCGGTGTACTGGAAGGTACCGTAAAGCCGGATTATAACCGTATGATCAAAATGGCAACTCAGGAAGCGCTGCGCCGGATGCTGATTCCGTCGGTACTGGCCCTGGTCATCCCCGTTATTGGCGGCTTTGTCTTCGGCGTACAGTTTGTCGGCGGTCTGCTGGTCGGCGCTACCATCGTAGCGATCCCCCGTGCTATCTTCATGGGCAACTCCGGCGGTGCGTTCGACAACGCGAAAAAGTATATTGAGGGTGGCTTCCTGGAAGGCCACGGCAAGAAATCTCCGGCCCACAAGGCAGCCGTTACCGGTGATACCGTCGGCGATACCCGTAAGGACGTCGTTGGCGTCGCGCTGGACATCTTCATCAAGACCATGTCCACTATCGCGAATACGCTGGTCAACGTCTTCTCTCATTTTACACTGCTGAAGTAATTCATTTTCTAAACGGACCACAGCCCTGCGAACGCAAAGCGGGATGGTCATAAGTAAGAAAGTAAAGACATTTTTGGGAACCCCGGCGTGGCGAGTTGTCACACCGGGGTTTCTGCGTCATATGAAAAACAGCCATGTAGGTATTCGCTTGGAACATGACGGCATTCCGGAATCCTCCCCAAAGGAAGGATAACCGGGTGAAGTGGAGACTTGCCAAGAACACTACCTGAGTTATTTGCTGCAAATCTTTTTTATATTTCGCAATAACATATTCATAGAATAACCAATCGCCACAAACAGCCCCATCACCGCCAGATATTCCAGCAGAAAAGTGATGAGCGGCTCAGAATAATCAAAGAACACAAAATGGCTTTTCAGCAGCAGGTAAAGTCCCACATTCCGGCGAACGAAGGCAATAGCTCCGTAGGCGGCGAAGAAATATCCGACAATTCGGAGTACCCATGTGCGTATCTGATTGGGCCGCAGGTGCTTCCGTGCCATAGTCAGCAGTATATTCCAGTGCATTCCGAGGTGCAGGCTCATCAGCACAAAGCCCCAGAAGGCACATAGAATATGCAGCTTTCCGGCCGGCTCGTAGCCGCCGTGCTTCGGAAGGAACGTAAACACATGGCGGGACAGTACAATGCCGCTGATCATAGAGCCGATCATGCACAGGAAAATCAGCCCAATGAGCGCCGTCTGTACAAGGCGCAGGGGCGTATAGTGCCCCTGCGGCACTGCTTTGATCCACCGTCGGTTCAAAATATGGTGTGCCGCGAACAGGGCGAACATTCCCATGCCGATCCACTCATGAGCCGCCTCGCCCACAAGGCCGTAGGCCATCAGAAGCAGCATGGACACCGACATGGCCGCATCCACGGCGATTTTTATTTTGAGAATTGGTTTCATGTCCTCATCCTTTGCTGTGGGAAATTACCCAGTTCAGGTTATCCGGGTCGTCAAAGACCACATTGGCGCCGCCATGGTAGTTGTAAATACCTTTTTCGTTGAAGAAACGTTGTCGGGCATTTCGATCCGCAGAACACGGTCGATGTCGGCATCGCTCCACCCGGCGTTTTCAAAGGCTTCGTGGAGATTCTCGTAGGCCGAGCGGGCCTTGGCACTTCCATAATACTCGTCGCCCTCTGCCATGTAAATGTAGACCGCCACGCCGTTCTCCTCAATGGGAATCTGCGGATCCAGCCGGTGTTGGTAATAGAGGTCAATGTGGTCGCTGCCTAAAGTACGGTACGGCATCTTACACTTCCTTGTTCAGCTTGACAGCCTCGTCTTTATTAGTCGCCATGCCGCCGTAGGCCATGCCGTAGAATGCGGCGAAGCGCTTCATGGTGTACTCGCCCGCCTCCAGCATCCATTTTTTAGGAGCAGCGCCCTGAAACACGAAATACAGCTTGCGGCCGGACAGCGAATCGTTTCCCACTTTGCCATAGAACCGGTCCAGCACATTGCGCACGCTGCCGCAGATGTTGTGCCAGTAGACGGGAGAGCCGATAACGATGGTATCCGCCTGACACATGGCGTCAATGACGGTATCCAGCCCATCACCGGGGAGGTTCTGTCCGAAAGCACCGATGGTGTAGTCGGTGAGATTCAGGGTTTCATA
>CAVGBV010000017.1:7363-33674 GCA_963627615.1 Alloprevotella sp. | reverse complement strand
TCCGTACACATAGCCATGCTCATCGACAGCGGCATTTTCAATGCCCAGATCCTTCATCTCTTTTACCAGGTCACCGGCAAAAACAAGCTGAGCCGGAGAACTGGGACAATTCGGGCAGTTCTCATTGGATGCCGTCGGATACTTACTATACCGTATCAGCCTTTCATATGCTCTCATTCTCTCTTCTCCTTACTTGATCATCAATTGTTCCATCTCATCCAGCAATTCGCCGAAAAGATGCAGCGCTTCTGTTACCGGCTGCGCCGTTGTCATATCCACACCCGCGATCTTAAGCAGCGAGATCGGATCCTGGCTGCCGCCAAGTGTCAGGAAACGGCGGTAATTCTTAACCGCGCTCTCCCCCTCTGTCAGGATCTTATTGGCAAGCGCTACCGCGGCAGAAAATCCGGTTGCGTACTGGAATACATAGAAGTTGTAGAAGAGATGCGGTATTCTGGCCCACTCGATCGCGATATCCTGATCTACCACCATTTCTTCTCCGTAGTACTCCCGGTTCAGCTTATAATACATATCGCTCAGAAGGTCCGCGGTCAGGCTCTCACCCGCTTCTGCCTTCGCGTTCATCATCATCTCAAACTCCGCGAACATTGCCTGACGGTACAGTGTTGTTCTGAACTGCTCCAGGAAATAATTCAGCAGATAGGCCTTCTCCTCACGGTCCTCCGTCTTGGCCAGAAGGTGCTTCATCAACAGCACTTCATTGCAGGTAGAGGCTACTTCCGCGACAAAGATCACATAATTGGACTGGCTCACCGGCTGCGTCTTCTTGGAGAAATAGCTGTGCAGGGCGTGACCCATCTCATGTGCCAATGTAAACTGGCTGTCCAGGGTATCCTTATGGTTCAGCAGTACATACGGATGCGGCCTTGCACCGGAAGAATACGCTCCGCTGCGCTTTCCTTCATTTTCATAAACATCGATCCAGCGGTTAGAAAAGCCCTCGCGCAGTACATCCAGATAATCCTCTCCCAGAACGGCCAGGCCCTCCAGAACATTTTCCTTGGCTTCCTCAAAAGAAATCTTCTGGTCGCAGCTTGTTACCATCGGCGTATATACATCATACATATGGAGCTTGTCCACACCCATAATCCTCTGACGCAGAGACATATAACGATGCAGATACCCCATATTGTCATGAACTGCCTTCAGCAGGTTATGGTATACCGAAACCGGTACTTCATTGCGGTACAGCGCTGCCTCCAGGGTAGAGTTATACTTGCGCATATTGGCCTGGAAGATCAGCTGCTTGACCTGCGCGTTCAAAATAGACGCGACCGTGTTGCGGTACTGATAAAATGTAGCGTACAGAGTCTCAAACGCGTTCTTACGAAGCACACGGTCCGGACTCTGGCACAGCGAAATGTAAGAACCCGCGGTAAGGACATATTCCTTGCCTTCGCTGTCCTTGACATTCGGATACTTCAGATCGGCATTGCGGAAGGTCGAGCCGATCAGGTCCGGGCTCTGGCACACGGAAGCAGCTGCTGCCATGATTCTCTCCTCTGCCTCTGTCAGGACATGCGCCTTCATTCTGCGAATCTTATACAGACTGCGCTCATACTCCTTCAGTCCCGGCTCTTCCGCCATAAACTTCTCCAGAGTCTCTTCACTGATATTCAAAATCTCCGGTTCCTCAAAGGCCGCCGCAGAAGAGACCTTCACCATCAATCCCATCATCTTGCCGCGAAAATCCTGGTACTTGCTGACAGCGGAGTCCTCATCCGCCTTCAGATGCGCATAAGAACCCAGGCGTCCCAGCTTCAGATCCGCCTCATCCATCAGCTTAAACCAGCCAAGAAGTGTCTGCGCGCTCTCACCCAAACGGCCCTTATAAGCGGCGATTTTTCCAACCAGCTCTCCGCAGCGCTCCAGTTCCTCCAACCACGCGTCATCCGATACAAACAAATCCTCGGTTGCCCATGTATACTTGGGATCCGCCTCGGATCTCTTACCTATTTTCTGCTGCTCCATCCTCTTCTCCATCCTTTCTTGAATTAACGGACTTCTGCCTGTATTATACCTCTTTTCCTTTTTCAATGCAAGAGGCGGCCGCATATCATAAGGCGGAGCGCCAAAAAATTCTTGTTTTCAGAATAAAAGCATTGACAAAGTCATGGATGCGTTTTATAATTACCTTGGTTAATTATCAACGATAACTATTAAGGAGGAATCCATCCATGACCATTCCAATGATAAAAGCTCTGCTGGATGCATGCTATCAAGCCAAACGCATCCGCGAACTGCTGCCTGCGCTCCCGAACGGCGTTGCGCCATCATATATCCAGTACCTCGATACGATCGAGAATCTCGAGAGACGAGGCATTCCGGTAAAAATATCCGATATCAGCGCCGCGTTAAACCTGCCGCGTCCCGGCGTAACGCGAACCGTGAAAGAGATGGAAGATCGGGGCTATCTGAAAAAGGCGGCATCCGATACGGACGGCCGTATAACTTACCTTTCCATTACAGAAGCCGGAAAGAAACTGTCGCAGATCTATAATGAGCAGTTTTTCTCGCAGCTTGCGCCGATGCTGACCGGGATCTCTGAAGAAGAAGCCCGATGCACCATTCATACCATCGAAAAACTGTATCAGACAATGTCCGAAAGGAGGATTCCCCTTGAATACTGATTTTACACAGGGCAGTATTTTAAAAAAGCTGTCACTGTTTATGCTTCCCATCCTTGGAGCCTTGATCCTGCAGGCAGCCTATGGCGCGGTTGACCTGCTGGTCGTAGGACAATTTGGCTCAACGGCCGGACTTTCTGCTGTTTCCACCGGCAGTCAGATTCTAAACCTTGTGACATTTGTCGTCACACAGCTGGCTATGGGTGTAACCGTTCTGATCGCACGCTACCTTGGCGAGAAGCGGCCGGAACGAATCGGCGCGGTCCTTGGCGGAGCTACCGTTGTATTCACCATTCTCTCCGTTGGGATGTTCCTCCTTCTGGTAGGCTTTGCGCGTCCCATCTCTGTTCTGATGCAGGCCCCGGAGGAGGCTGTCGAGCTTACCGCAAGTTATGTGCGTATCTGCGGCAGCGGCATCCTCTTTATCGTTGCTTATAACCTGCTCTCCGCGATTTTCAGAGGGCTCGGCGACAGCCGTTCTCCGCTGATCTTCGTATTGGTTGCCTGCGTCACCAATATCGTAGGGGACCTCATACTGGTGGCCGGACTCAAAATGGACGCCGCCGGCGCGGCGATCGCGACCGTTCTGGCCCAGGCCGTCAGTGTGGTACTCGCAGTCATACTGCTCTTCAAGAGAAAACTGCCGTTTTCCATCACGCGAAAGGACTTCCGCTTCAATCCCCAGTGCAAAAAATTCCTTCGTATCGGTCTTCCGCTGGCTGTGCAGGAATTTCTGACACAGCTCTCTTTTCTGGCGCTCTGTGCCTTTGTCAACCGTCTGGGACTGACGGCTTCTTCCGGCTACGGCGTCGCCAGCAAGATCGTGAATTTTGCCATGCTGATTCCAAGCGCACTGATGCAGTCCATGGCCTCTTTTGTCGCGCAAAATGTAGGCGCAGGCAATCCAAAGCGCGCCAAACAGTCCATGTTCACGGGAATTGGCATCGGGCTCGCCTTTGGCTGTATTGTTTTTGTACTCATCCTATTCCAGGGCGATCTTCTTGCCGGTATCTTCTCCCCGGATCCTGAAGTCATCCAGAAGGGCTTTGAATATCTGAAAGGCTTTGCGGCGGAGACGATTGTAACCGCGGTTTTGTTCAGTATGATCGGCTACTTCAACGGCAATAATCAAACGATGTGGGTTATGGTCCAAAGTCCCATCCAGACACTTCTGGTCCGTCTGCCGCTGGCGTATTTCATGAGCATCCAGCCCAATGCCAGCCTGACAAATATCGGCCTTGCCGCTCCGATCTCTACCCTGGTGGGCATCGCCCTCAATATCGCGTTTTATATCTACTGGAACCGTAAATCTCAGAAGTGTTCAAACCTCTAAATTGTCAAACAGCGGGGATCCGGCTTTTATACCGAATCCCCGCTATTTTCTTTTCCAATCAGGATTCCACAACAACGCATCCGAGAACCGAAACACCATGTCTCTCACACAGCGCCATTCCCTTTTGAATGTCGTCATATTCCGTAATCCCCGTATGCTCAAAAAACACCGCTCCGTCGCAGGAAGCCAACATCTCCAAAGACTCCGGAATATTGACAATAGAACCGCCCGCGGCAAGCTCTGCACATTCCTTCAATTTAACATAACAGGTCTCCATCAGGGCCTTCGTCTCCGGGTCCGCCGCATTCGTTGTAAGATAGATCTTCTTCAGCTCCTTCTCCTGAATCATCAGCCGAAGATCTGTGCATAACATCTCGATACGGTTTTCCTCCGGATTGCGTTCCTCCCGTCCCCGAAAAAGACGCAGAATCCATTGATCCACTTTCTTGCCGTGTCTATCCTGAATCACCGGATGCCACACGCTTCCGAGCAGCGTGATCCCATAAGCGTCCGGTAAGTCCTCCTTCACCCGGAGCTTGGACGATACCACATACCGGATTGCCAGCCAGAAGCAAATAACAAAAGCGCCGCCGATCAGTCCAATAACAATATTCTTGACGCTGAAAATCTGGAGCTTGGGAACAATAATCAGTTCCTCTCCCTCCCTCGGGCCGCCGGCTGCCATCTGTTCCTCCAGATGATGCCGGGCCGTACTGACTTCCCGCGCCGATTGAATCAAACCATATCCACTGAACAGGACACAGCCTGCAAGCATCCAAATCAGGATAAGCCTCCATTTCAGACAGATTCGAAGCAGCAGGTCCTTTATGTCTACAGTGATCTCGTCATTCATCGTCGTACCTTATCCTTTCCGCATTTGTTATTACTGATTATATCACAGGCCGATTCAATTTGCAAGCCTTAGCGGCTGATCTGCGCAAAGACCTCTCCGATATTCTCATGGAGCACCAGATCCGCCCGGGAATCCCACGCGGTTTCTTCCCGGTTGATCAGAACCAGATGTTCTCCCTGATAGTATTGCAGCAGCCCCGCGGCAGGATATACATTGAGCGATGTTCCGCCTACGATCATAAGATCCGCCTGCTCGATCGCATGGATACTCTCCTGTACCACACGGTCATCCAGCGACTCTTCGTAAAGCACTACGTCCGGTTTGATCCATCCGCCGCAGGCCGTACACCTCGGAATCCCCTTGGACTGTGTAATCGCTTCCAGCCCATATTTCTTTCCGCATTTCATACAGGTATTTCTCAGTACCGATCCGTGGAGCTCCCATACTCTATGGCTTCCCGCCTTCTGGTGCAGCCCGTCGATATTCTGTGTGACAATGCTGTCAAGACAGCCCCGGCTCTCCCATAACGCAAGGCCCTTATGCGCGGCATTGGGCTGTGCGTTCGGGTAGATAAGATTCTCCCGATAGTATTCATAAAAGATTTCCGGATGCTCCAGAAAAAAATGATGGGACAGGATCTCTTCCGGCGATACACCGTATTGCTTTCGGGTCCTGTAGATTCCGTTCTTCGAACGAAAATCCGGGATTCCACTCTCTGTCGATACGCCCGCTCCACCGAAAAACACGGCTCTTCGGCTCTTGGTAAGCCACTCCTTCAATTGCTCTCTCTTCATACCTTACCTCCGCAGTGCGGATAACACTCGCTGAAAATAATCCGGCAGTTCCTTTTCAAAATGCAGACGCTCTCCTGTAATCGGATGCACAAATCCCAAAACCTTGGCGACCAGAAGCTGTCCCGCGAGATCCTCTTCGGATACGCCCCGCAGCATCCCCTTGGCTTGCCCGCTGACTCCCGAAGGGCCATATAATGGATCTCCCAGAAGCGGATGCCCAATGCTGCGCATATGAACACGAATCTGATGGGTCCTTCCTGTCTCCAGCTGTGCCTCAATATAGGTGAACTCGCCGAAGCGTTCCAACACCTTGTAATGGGTAACCGCTCTTCGTCCATCCTTTCGGATTCCCATCTTTTTTCGGTCCTGCTCATCTCTTCCGATCGGAGCATCTACCGTTCCCGTATCTTCTCTAATATTGCCGAACACAATCGCATGGTATACCCGTTCGATATCGTGCGTCTTTAACATCTGTGCCATCCCCTGATGCGCCCGGTCTGTTTTGCACACCACAAGAAGTCCCGCCGTATCCTTATCAATCCTGTGAACGATTCCGGGACGCAGCACCCCGTTAATTCCAGACAACTCTCCGGCGAAATGCCACATGAGCGCATTGACCAGCGTTCCGGAATAATTTCCCGGCGCCGGATGCACAACCATTCCGCGCGGTTTGTCCACCACGATCAGATCCTTGTCTTCATAAACGATTTCCAGCGGAATGTCTTCCGCTTCAATCTTCAATGGCTCCGGCGGCGGCAATGTAATCAAAAAATGCTCAGTCCCCTGTAGCTTTTCACTGCCCTTGGGTACAGACCCGTCCTTCAGGATCCTTCCCTCCTCCAAGAGTTTTTGAATTCTTGAGCGTGAAACCTCCGGAAGGGCCTCTGATAGAAATTTGTCCAGACGGCTTCCACGGTCTGCCGCCTCTGCCTGGACACTGATGATATCATCCATTTTCATTTTCCTTTTTGGAGCGTCCGCAAAGAGCTTCCGCCCATGCCGGCTTTATCATGGCAATCAGCAAAAACGCGATGCCGCCCACCACAATAAAACAGTCCGCCAGATTAAATACCGGAAAAGAAAACCAGTAGAATTCCAGCATATCCACAACATATCCTCGGAAGATCCGGTCGATCATATTGCCTATTGCGCCCGCAATCACCAGAATATAGGAGGCCCGCATCGTCCAGACACCCTTTTCCTCCGGAATATTTTTATAAAAATACAGCAGCAGCGCTACTGCCACCACGGAAACCACCGCCAACAGCACCGTTCCTCCCTGCAGAATGCCAAATGCCGCACCGCGGTTTTCCACATATGTCAGGCGAAAGATTCCGGGGATCAGATCGATCGCCGGACTGCCTGCCAGGTTTTGCAGTGTCCAGTATTTCAGCCATTGATCCGCCGCCAACAGCAGCACGACCACGCCCAACAGGATTCCATATCTTTTTTTCATATTCTGCCCTTCCCCCTTATCCAAAACGTTCTGCTCTCAGATGTGTCCGGCCGGACTTGGAAACTCCGGCTGCCTCCAGGATCTTCAGTCTTCCCTTGCCTCTGACAGTCAGAATCATCCCTGCCTCGATCGGAGCATCCCCCTTACTGCAGGGTCTATGATTGATCTGTACCCGTCCGGCACGGACCCAGTCGGCCGCCTCCGTCCTCCCTACGCCAAATCCATGGCTCAGCACAGCGTCCAGCCGCAGAGAGGCTACACTGATCAGGATCTCTTTGCCGGTTCCGCCAATCTGTGAAAGATCCCCCGTATAAGGTCGCAGCGTTACATCCGCACTTCCGATCTGTCGGAGATTCTCCGTGAGATATGACGCAATATCCTCACAGACAAAGAGCAGCGCCCCCTCTTCTGTCAGCACAATATCCCCTATCTTTCTCCTGTCCAGACCCGTTCCCAGAACCGCGCCCAGATAATCCCTGTGCTGCGGTTTTTTCTTCAAGAAACGCGCGCCCTGCAGGCAGATCTCCAGACAGAGGATCGGACAGGAAATCCCCTCATCTCCATAGAAAAACGGGGGACAGAAGGACGCCATCCGCCGTTCAGCTCCTTCATATCCTCCGTCAAGAGCGACTTGCACGCCCAATTGCTTTTGTATGGACAGCAGAATCTCCTGTCCGGCCGTATCCAGAAAGTCCGAATACACCGGCATACAGAAACGATCCGCCTGAGCCGCCAGATCCCGCAGATGGCTCTCTATCCACTTTGCTTCTTTATTTTCCACTTTTACTGCTCCGTACTCCACGGGAATACCAATCCGCCCTCATTCTGCAAAGTCTTGCGGAAGTCCGTGCTGGCCGCGATATCAACATTGCCCGGAGCGATCATATAAATCTTGTCCGCGATCTGCTGAACATTGCCTCCCAGAGCATAGCACGCGCCGCACAGAAAGTCTGTGATTCTCTGAGCAATCGGATGCTCTACAAACTCCAGGTTGATGACAACCGGCTTATTGTTGCGCAGATCATCAGAGATCTCCTTAGCTTCTTCAAAGGACTCCGGACTCGCAACCACTACTTCCATCTGCACGCTGGCATGAAGATTAACAACCTTGGGGGCGCTGCTCTGACGTTCCTCCCGATAGCTTTGCCGGGACGCAGCCTTATGCGGCTTGATCACCGCAGGCTCCTGCGCCGGTTCATCCGAAGTAAAATGAATCTCATTGCTGCTTCTCATTGCGGAGCGCGCGGAAGAATACACCGCGCTCTTGGGCTCCTCATAGGTCTCTTCTTCGTTTTCCTCTTCTTCCTGAACCTGGCCCCAGCCGATTTTCTCCAATAACTGATCAAACTTTCCCATTTTCCCTAATCCTTTCTCTTTGCAGCCGAACTCTCAGCTTATGTATATTGACGCGCACCGAAGATGCCTGTCCCCACGCGCACCAAGGTTGCTCCTTCCTCCACTGCGACTGTATAATCATTGGTCATCCCCATGGACAACACATTCATTCTTATATTATGTGACGAATTGTTCTGATTGTCAATAAAAAGTTGATGGAGGCACCGAAAAACCGGTCTGTTTTCTTCCGGATCCTGCACAAAAGGCGCGATGGTCATCAGACCTTCTACCTGTATATGCTCCATTTGCGCCGCCTGCTTCAGCATTTCCGGAAGCTCTGAGACTCGGATCCCATACTTGGACTCCTCTTCGGCAACATTGACCTCGATCAGAATCCGAGACACGATTCCCATCTCGCCCGCGATACGTTCTATCTCCTGCAGGAGCCGCAGGCTGTCTACCGAATGGATCAATTCCACCTTGTCCAGGACCTGACGTACTTTATTCCGCTGCAGATGCCCGATCATATGAAACTGCAGACGGTCCTGAAAATGCGCCTTCTTCTCCACAATCTCCTGTACATGATTTTCTCCCGCGATACGAACGCCCAGATCCCAGGCGCATTCCAGCACCTCTATGGGCTGTGTCTTGGTTACCGGCAGCAGCGTAATCTCTTTGGGATCTCTTCCGGAGCGAAGCGCCGCTCTCTGAATCTCCTGCTGTACCTTCGTAAGATGACTTAAGTAAAATTCCCTGCTCTCCACACTACTCTTCTCCCTTCTCCAGGAGCTCTTTGGCTCTTTTGTAATCCTTCTTGGCGCCCTCTGTCTCCTGAAGGGCTTCCCGCGCCTGTCCGCGTCCGTCATAGGCCGCCGCGTTGGATGGATCCATCAAAATAGCCGAGGTATAATCCGCTTCCGCAGCCTCGTACTCTCCCAACATCCTGTAACAGGCGGCGCGGTTCAGATATCCCACGCAGTCCGGCTGCTCCAGGAGCGCCACCGTATAATACCGGATCGCCTGTTCGTATTCTTCCTGCGCATAATACAGGTCGCCCAAAAGCTCATAACCAGCCAGGACGCCATCCTGCATCCCGATTGCCTGTACCAGATCCTGCCTTGCCTGTTCATAGTCACCCTGCCGCATATAGACATCTGCCCGCCGCAGATACCATTCCGGCCGATCCTTCTCTGCAAGGATCGCTTCCGTATAGGCCGACAACGCTCTGTTAAGCTCCTGATCCTCTGTGTAGGCCGCACCCAGCGCCGCCCAGAATTTCGCGCTGATCCCCGGCTTTAACTCTCCGGCCCTCCGGATATCCGCTTCTGCCTGATCATACTCTTCCAGGTGCGCATAGGCCGCGCTGCGCTGGCACAAGCTATCCGTATAATCCGGCTTGAGCGCCAGTGCCTGGCTAAGGCTCTCGATGGCTTCCTCATAGTTTCCCATGCAATACAGGCAAAGGCCTATATTGTAGCAGTATACCTCATTGCCCGCATCCAGCTTCTGCGCCTGCTCCAGGTCCTCCAGCGCTTCTTCATATCGTTTCTGGCGCATCCTTGCCACGCCGCGTCCGTTATATCCCTCCGCCGTCTGCGGCTCGTTCTGTATCAGCTGTGTATAATATCCGACAGCCTGCTCATATTCCCCTGCTTCTATTGCCTGTTCCCCGCTTCGCATCAGCTCCCAGCGGCTCACCGGCACACTCTGGCAGGCCGTCAAAAGAAGCAGGCATATACTGAAAACTCCACAGCAATACCTCATACTCTTCGGCCCTCCCCGCATATTGCCCTTACGGAATCATCACCCGGTCGTAAAGCTCGATTCCGTCTACAATCACATATCTTCCTGATTCATACTCAACCTGAACCACATGCAGCACCTGATAACCGCCGTTGATCGTATATACACAGGGCAAAGATTCCTTTTCACTGACCGTAGCCACGTTATCGGAACCGCTCTCGATCATCGTCGCCCCTTCCAGCTCCTCCTGCAGTTCAAAATAGACATACTGCTCGCCCTCTGTCTCACCTTCCGCCAACGCGTCCGTATATACAATATTGACCGCGCAGAACGCGTCCTTGCCGTCCCTGCGCAGCATCAGGCCGCTTCGGCTGCCCTGGTTGTAAATATACTTTTTCTGAACCTTATAGAACGTCTCCTCCGTCAGGCACTCCTTGTGGATTTTGATTCCCTGCTCTCCCGCGTCCTGGAACTGCAGCCGGACGATTCTCATACTGGAATAATCCTCCAGATACTCTCCCACTTCCAGCACAACCTTCAACCGACCGTTCTGCTCTTCACTGGAGATGACTGTTCCGGATAATTTCTCCTGTTCAATATAAAAATTCAGCTCGGACCGTTTCTTGTATGTCTTGGCCTCTTCTACATCCGTAAAAAAGGTGATGTACCAGCTCTGCCCTGTTATAAGCCTATACAGGGGCGCTCCGGACTGGATCTCCTGCATGTTCAGCGTAATGCTCTGATAAGATTCCTGATACTTCTGGGCAAAATCCTCCGTGACCTGCTCCCAGGTCCACCCCTCATAATTATCGTATGTATAGGAGATCATTCCGGCAACCGGCAGCGACACGCTGACACTGCGGGCATCCATCTGATCGGTATAGATTCCCTGTTCCTTCAGCAGCGCCTTGATCCTTGCGTTCTGCAGAATCGCCAGCAGATTGTCTCTCTGGGCCATCGTCGCCTGCACACTGGTCTTGAGCGTATACAGCGCTTCAAACTGACTGGAGTTCTTCCGCTTCAGATAGGCGGACATCTGTCCGCTGATCTCCTGATCCAGCTTCTGAAATTCTTCCGCGTATTCGCTGGTTGCCGCTTCATTCAACAGCTGCTGGTATACATCCTCCATTTTGCGCTGCAGAAGTTCTCCATACATATTGTCCTGCAGCGAGCAGACCACGGTCCCCTTGGACAGATGCTTATTGCCGGGATAATAGTACTCCACCACTCCGTCCTGCGACGCGCGAATCAGCTGTTCGCTGCGGGTAATGACGCCTGTATACTCCCGAACTTCCTGAAGGTCTCCCTTCTCCGCGATCACATAGCTCATCCGGCTGCTGCCCGCCAAAAAGAAGGACTGTACGATGACATAGACAAATATCACCGCAATCCCCATCCAGATCCACCAGGATCTGCGCTTTCCCTCCGACTTTACACTCTTCTTGCTCACCTTGCATAACACCTTTCTGTATCTATCGGCTCCTGGCCACTTTTCTTTATGGTAATATGACTTTTTTATTATAGCATCTTTCCCTCAAAAAATCTATAGCGTACTTTGAAAACATGGGATGAATTATAACACAGGACGGCCCTGGAAGTTTCCCTCTGCGGCCGCCCTTTTTCTTACAGAACGATACAGATCAGATTGCCCCGTCCTTCGTTGATTACTTTTTCCAATGTCTGCTGGAGCTTGCCCCTTGCCGCTTCCGGAATCTTCTGGAGTTTTCCGCTCAGTCCCTCCTTGACCAGATCCTGAACCGAGCGTCCGAAAATCTCTGTCTGCCAGATATCGTCGGATTGGGCGTTCAGGTAATTCAAAAAATCCTGGCACTGCTCCTGCGACCCCACATAGGGATTGATTTCCGTCACGACCTCCGTCCTGATAAAATGCACCGACGGCGCTGTCGCCCTCAACCGGACCCCGTATTTTCCTCCTTGTCGGATCACCTGCGGCTCCTCCAGCTCCACGCTCTCCATCATGGGTGCGACTATGCCGTAGCCCTTCTGCATGGCTTCTTTATACGCGGATTCCAGTTTTTCATATTCCTTTTTCGATTGCGCGAGCTCCCGAATCGTCAGGATCATCTCCCGCTCTCCCGCAATCTCCACCTCTGTCATCTCACTCAGCACATCGTAGAACAGGTGATCCTGCATCTCGATTTCCGCCCGCGCCGTCCCGCTGCACAGATCCATCCCATCCCAACGGACCTTTTTAATATAGGGATTTTCCTGCAGGCACTCTACCACCGGCGGCAAATCTCTCATTCGGGAAACTTTTTCCGCACAGCCCCGAAGCATCGTGATCATCGCCTGTTTCACGCTGTGGTCCGGCTCCAGCGTCTCTACCCAGCTTGGGAAAAAGAGATCCAGCTCTCTTGCCGGGAACTCTTCCAGAAGGGCCATCAGTACGCGGTCTGCGTCCTCGCGGGTCATTTCCTTCGCATTGATCGGAAGCACCTGCACTCCATACTCCTCTGAAAGATGCTCCGCCAGAATCCGCACCGTATCGCGATTGGAATTAGCGGAATTGAGCAGGACGATAAAGGGTTTCCCCAGTTTCTTAAGCTCTCCGATCACCCGCTCCTCTGCCTGTTTGTAGTCCTCTCTCGGAATATCCGTCACGCTTCCATCCGTTGTCACGACCAGGCCCACTGTCGAATGTTCGGCAATCACCTTACGTGTTCCGATCTCCGCAGCCTGTACAAAAGGAATCTCCTCCTCAAACCAGGGCGTTTTTACCATTCGGTTTTCGTTTTCTTCCATATGGCCGATCGCTCCCGGAACCATATAACCGACGCAGTCAATCATTTTGGCCCTAAAATGAACCGCCTCCCCGCCAGGACCGTGAAACTCCACACTGACTCCTTCATTGGGAATAAACTTCGGCTCTGTCGTCATGATCGTGCGGCCGTTGCTGGACTGCGGCAGTTCATCGATAGCACGGCTGCGCTCATTGGGATCTGAGATTCCTGGCAGAATCATCAGTTCCATAAAATTCTTGATAAAAGTGGATTTCCCCGTCCGTACCGGTCCTACGCAGCCTATGTATATGGAGCCGCCGGTGCGCCCCGCGATATCCTGATACAGGTTAAACTCTTCCGCCATGTCAGCTTCCTCACTTTTTCACAGTATGGTACTGCTACTTTATGAAGATGCCATTAAAATAGAACCCTCCCCCTCACAGAAAATCCTGCCGGCGTTATCTTTCAGAACCGCTTTCCTTAGGAAAACAGCTTTTAGCCAACTCAATAAAATTCCGAACCGCAGTGGAATGGACGACTCCCTTTTTCCATACAAGGCAGGTCTCCTGTGGAACTTCTTCCTCAGGAAAAGAGAGCATTACAATGTTGGAATTGAAGCGTGCAAGATGTCTGGGGAGAAATCCTCCGGCGGCTCCTTTTTCCACAAAGCGCTCGATCGTATACATCTGATGAGTCGTTACCAGAATCTCCGGCTCCAATCCTCTGTTTTGAAACATTGCCCGCTGACGTCTGCCAGAAGCATATTCCTCAGAGAGAAGCACCAGCGGATATTTTGTGATTTCTTCCAAGGTCACTTCCTTTTTATTGGCAAGAGGGCTGTCCTTAGAGACTGCGTAGGCCATGGAGACGGAGATCAGAGGATAATAACCAAAAACTTCCTGCCGCTGCTCCGGACAGGTCACCACACCATCCAGCTGGTCGTTCTCCAGCATCTGCAGCAGCGTCGGCGTGTCACTCTCCCTGGTCAGGATGCGAACTTTGGGATTCTTTTCATGGTACGCCCGGCACAACTGCGGAAACACCTGATTTCCACTGAAAGTCGAAAATCCGATACGGATATAATTTCGAGACAGCCCATCCTGTGCGATTCCCGCTTCCAGTTCTCGAACCTGCCGCAAAATCGGACAAATCTGCTCCCAGAGAATCTCTCCTTCCGGAGTGATTTTTAGACCGTTTCCGATACGGCAAACCAGGGGTACGCCGCATTCTTTTTCCAAATCACGGATTGCCTGGGATATAGTTGGCTGAGACACAAACAGCGCCTGCGCCGCTCTGGTATAATTCTCATATCGGCAAAGTGTATCAAAATACTGCATCTGGGTCAATGTCATAGAAAGACCTCCTTTATTTATATACACGAATATGTAAAAAGGGACTGCTTCAAAAAAGGACAGCAGTCCCGAGAAAATTCAATCCGTCCTCCATTATTTATCTGTCTACAATAGAACCATCTTCATGAAGGTTGATCCCACCATAAGTTCCCTGGAAAGGAAAAACCATATCAATGTCATCAATCAATTCCACACCCAAGCCTGGCCCTTCCGGCACATGGATGTATCCATTTTCCAGATAGAAAGGTTCCTTCATCTCACAGTCCAGACGGCATCCGTCGTTCCCCATGGGATATTCCTGAATTTCAAAGTTGGGAATCACCGCGTCCAGCTGAAGACAAGCCGCCGTAGAAATAGGTCCCAGCGGATTATGAGGGATGACATAAATTCCTCTCATTTCCGCTTCCGCGGCTATTTTTTTTCCCGCGGTCAAGCCGCCGCAGACACACATATCCGGGCGTATATAGCGTACCCCCGTCGTTGTCATGAGAGAATCAAACTCTGCCGGATTGATAAAACGCTCGCCGGTAGCCACTGGAATCTCACATTCCTGGATTACCGTACGCATGGCTTCCAGATTATCGGGAATGGGATCCTCATAAAAGTGAGGACGATACGGCCGCAAACTTCTACCGAGTTCAATCGCTTCCGCAGGCCGCAGGCCTCGATGAACCTCCACAGAAATATCCGCATCCCACCCTACGGCGTGACGAAGCTCCTCCATCGTGTGAACGGAACGGTTGACCAGGGCCGAGAAGCACTCACCGCAGCTTCCGTCCTGATTCTTTGGGTGCGTGACTGTATACCGAAACGCAGAAAAACCTTTTTCCAAAAGCTGTTGTGCCGATTCGCTCAGCGACCGCCCTTTTTGCGCGCGCGCCGAGGCATACACACGGATCTTATCCCTGGTCTTTCCTCCCAAAAGTTCATAGCACGGAACCCCCAGCGCTTTTCCCTTTAGGTCCCACAGCGCGATATCAATTCCGGATAATGCCGATTGGATCACTGAGCCGCGAAAGTGAAGATTCCGCGACAACGCATTATAGATAAATTCAATGCGCATCGGATCCATACCCTCAATCATCTTTCCCATCTGCCGCAGTACCAGAGCCGTCGCCTCCTGATATCCCCAGGCGCCGCATTCACCATACCCTATCAATCCGCTGTCTGTCGTAAGACGAAGGAAAAGGTAACGTTTTCCTGCCAGAATCGGTTCCACTCCCGTAATCTTCATAAATCGCTCTCCTCTTTTATAACATGCCTCTAGTATACCTTTCCAGAGGTTATTTGGGAAATCGAAATTTCCTTTAGTCCCAAGAAAAAATATTAAGGGCCAGCTGTTCCATCCTTCAGCTGGCCCCTAAGTCCTATCTTATTTACGAATGACACGGATTCGGATGATGCCCTCCGCCTGCTCCAGCTTCCGCAGCTCCTCTCCCTCCGGAACGCTGTCCACATCCAGAATGGATACCGCCAGATCGCCGCGGCTGCGGTTATTCATCGTCTCAATATTGATCTTCAGTTCGCCGAAGCGCTGTGTGATACGTCCTACCATTGCCGGAATATTCTTATGCAGTACGACGACACGCGCCGTGGAAGCCAAAGCTCCCATATCGCAATCCGGGAAATTCACACTGTGGGAAATGACTCCCTGCTCCAGATAAGCGCGGATCTCCTCGGCCGCCATGCGCGCGCAATTGTCCTCGGACTCCTCGGTAGAGGCTCCCAGATGGGGAATCGCGATGACGCCCGGCTGCTCTACCATCGTCTCATCCGGAAAATCCGTCACATATCTCGCAACCTGACCGGACGCAATGGCCGCAAGCATCGCCTTATTATCCACGATCTCTCCTCTGGAAAAATTCAGGACCCGGCAGCCCGGCTTCAGAGCCGCCAGTTCTTTTTCTCCTAAGAATCCCTTGGTGTTCGGGGTCAGCGGAATATGCACTGATACATAATCTGCCTCTGCCAGACACTCCTCCAGCTTCAGACCGTGCCGCACCGCGCTGTTGATATTCCATGCCGCGTGGACGGATACATACGGATCATAACCGATGACATCCATGCCCAACTGTACCGCCATATTGGCCAATGGGCCTCCGATCGCTCCCAATCCGATCACAAGAAGCGTCTTACCCGCCAGCTCATATCCGGTAAACCGTGACTTATTGGCTTCTACCGCCTTGGCCACGCCCTCCGTCCCCTGCAATGTCTTGACATATTCCACCCCGCCGATGATGTCTCGGGCCGCGAGCAGCATACCGGCCAAGGCCAACTCCTTAACCGCATTGGCATTGGCTCCGGGCGTATTGAATACAACAATGCCCGCCTCACTGCACCGATCCAGCGGAATATTATTCACACCGGCTCCGGCTCTTGCGATACAGGCCAGTTTCGCGCCGAATTCCATATCATGCAGTTTGGCGCTCCGGACCAGAATCGCATCCGGATCCTGTACGTTTTCTCCATACTCATATACATTTTCTACTACTTTCAAGCCTGCCTGAGAGATCTTATTCATAAGCTGAATCTTCATCGGCTGTCTCCACCCTTTCTGTTTTTATCCGCGTGCCGCGGACAGATGTTTTTATCTTTATTGTGCTAGCATACTACAGCAAACCAGAAATGTCAAGAGTGAATTTTCTTTTTATACACAAAAAAAATTTAAGGTCCCAAGCCATTTTCGCTCAGGGCCTTAAAATCTCTCATTCTTCCTTTTTCTTCTTTTTATCCTCGATTACTGCGTCTATCTTGGAGATCAAAAGAACGATCAGCGTAATCAGTATGATCACGAACATGATTCCGCCCATTCCCTCTCCCATCATGACCAAAGACTGCAAAAACGTTTCCATATTCAATAATGCTGTCATATCTTTTCCTCCTTAAATAAAGAATCCCAGAATCATACCGCCGGCAACCACCGACGCGATCTGACCGGATACGTTGGCGCCAACCGCTTCCATCAGCAGATGATTGGTCTTATCCTCGGACAAGGCCAGCTTCTGGACGACTCGCGCGGACATCGGAAACGCGGAGATACCGGCTGCTCCGATCATCGGATTGATCTTCTTTTTACTGAAAAGATTCAAGAACTTGGCAAACAGCACGCCGCCTATGGTATCAAAGATAAACGCGCCCAGACCAATCAGCATGATGATCAGTGTCTGCACCGTCACGAACTGCTCCGCTCTCATACTGAAGGAGATCGTCAGCCCCAGGAGCAGCGTAATAATATTGGAGAATTCATTCTGTGCCGTCTGTGACAGGTTATCCAGCACCTTGCATTCTCTCAGCAGGTTGCCGAACATCAGCGCGCCGACCAGGCTCACGGACATCGGAGCCACCAGCCCCGCGACGATGGTAACGATGATCGGGAAAAGAATTCTTGTTCTCTTGCTGATCGGCCGGGTTACTGCATGATCCATATGGATTGCCCGTTCCTTCTTGGTCGTAATCAGCTTGATCACCGCCGGCTGAATGATCGGCACCAACGCCATATAGGAGTAGGCGACCACGGCAATCGGCCCCATATAATTGGATCCCAGTACCTGTGATACCAGAATCGCCGTCGGGCCATCGGCCGCGCCGATAATACCGATTGACGCCGCGTCCTTCAGGTCAAATCCGCAAAGCGTCGCAAACGAAAGCGCCGCGAAAATACCAAACTGCGCTGCCGCTCCGAACAGAAACATCTTCGGGTTGGATAGAAGCGGTCCAAAATCGATCATCGCGCCGATACCGATAAACAGGAGAATCGGCATCGCTTCCGCCGCCTCGATTCCTACATTGAACAGCCACTCGATGATACCGCCGGACTCAATGCCGCCCTGCACCTGGTTCAGCACTCCGGAAAATGGGAGATTGACCAGAATCGCGCCAAACCCCATGGGCAGCAGCAGCGCGGGTTCAAAGTCCTTACAGACCGCAAGATAGATCAGGAGTCCGCCGACACAGAACATTACTACCTGCTGCCAGGTAATCGCAAGCAATCCCTCATACAAAAATTCCATTACATCTTCCTCCTAAAAATATTTAGGCGGAGCTTCAGCCTTTTCCGCGCTGTCTTTTCCTTATAAAAAGACCTGTACCGTTTGCCACGGTACAGGTCTTGCCATTTCATGTTAAACCAGAAGCACAGTCTCCTGTGCAGCAGGATGTTGATTTAACCGCACAGATCGTGCTGACTACTCCCCTGAAGCAATTTCATTATAAAACACTACGTAGAGTTTTGTCAATCCTTTTTTATTGTAAAATCGCAGCCAGGGGTTTCCTCAGCCGCAGCGTCAGCAGTGCGGCCAGCAGAACCTTTACGATGTCTCCCGGTATAAACGGCCAGACACAATAAGACAGGCTGACAGCCAGACTGTTGCCGCTCAGGATCATATACCAGATCGTCCCGAAAACATAGCAGACTACAAAACCGACGGTCATGCTCACACAGAGCTTCCAGAAGCGGTCGCCCCAGTATCTGGATCCAACCCCGGCGATTACAGCCGTAAAAATATACCCGACCACATAGCCGCCGGTCGAACCCATGAGCGCGCCCAGGCCGCCGCGAAAGCCAGCCAGGACCGGCACACCGACAGCGGCAAGCAGCAGATAGATCAATACGCTGACTCCGCCATACAGGGCCCCCAGAAGCGCTCCGGCAAGATGCACCGCGAAGAGTGCCAAATTGATCGGAACATAGGGCAGCGGAATCTGAATCTGAGAACATGCCGCCAGCAGCGCCGTAAAGAGCGCACATAAAACGAGCTTTAGTAAAGATGACTTTTTTTGCATGATAATAACTCCCCTCATTAGTAAACCAATTACCAATGAGAAGTATACCATACTTTTATGATTTGTCAACCTTTTTTTATTTTTGGTTTACATTTCTGTTTCCAGACTCCCGATATTCGGCAGAACTACGGTTGGTTGAATCTCCGAACGCGCCAGATCCTCCATCGTTGTCTCACCGGATAGTACGAGGACGGAACTCACGCCATTTCGTGCTCCCAGCGCGATATCCGTATACAGTCGGTCCCCTACCGCCACCATATCCTGACGGCAGATCCCCGTCTTCGCTTCCAGGATTTCCAGCACTTCCGCGTGCGGCTTTCCCGTGAACCTTGGAGCAACTCCTGTCGACGCCGTAATCAGAGCGCACATGGCGCCGGCATCCGGCATAAACCCATATTCTGTCGGACAATTGATATCTTCATGCGTACATAAAAATTCCGCTCCGGAACGGATATAATGACAGGCCCTCTCCAGTTTCTCATAGGTCAGTGTCGTATCAAAGCCCAACAGCACAATATCCGGCATCTCCTCTGTCAGCGGGATGCCCGCTTCCTGAAAGCTGCGCCACAGATCCGGCGTCCCCAAAAGATACACCTTTTTGCCTGGACGGTGTGTCTTCAGAAAATGGATCATTACATCTCCGGAAGTCACAATGTCTTCCCTCGATGCCTGTATTCCCATGCCGTTCAGCCTTTTTACATAGGTCTCCGGCGATCTGGAGGAATTGTTGGTAAAAAAGATATAGCGTTTTCCGTGCTCCTTCACCCTTTTCAAAAAGGGGATAGTCTCCGGAAACAGACGGGACCCCAGATAGATCGTCCCGTCCATATCCAGTACATATAGTTTTTTGGTATCGAATACTCCCATAATTCACCTTAAAACGCGTTCTGCGTCGCGACAATGTTGACTCCCTGTCCGTCAATGTCCTCTAACAGCACATCCCCGATCAGCACCGGACGTTCCGCACGGATTTCGTGGATCGCTTCCAGGTACTGTGCGATATGCTTTTTAGACAAGGGACCGTCGGATTTGACAGGCAATACGCCGCCATCGGACAGCGCCACCGTTGTCGTTACTGTCCGCTTGGGATCCGTAATCTCGTTTCTGGCATACCGCTCTCCTCTGGCACAGGTGTTACCTGTGATCTTAACGATCTCTTCTCCGTTCAGTTCTACGGTCACATGACATCCCATCGGACAATTGGTACAGATGATCTCCCGTTCCATCCTGTTACTCCTCCAGTTCAATCGTCAGTGTCTGTCCCCGATGCTCCGCTATCAGTCCGGCTCCGAGCTTTACCGTCTCCATTTCTCCGGGCGCGACTCTCGGACGCTTCTTACTGATCAGCGTTACACCGTCTGCCTTGACACAAACCTTCACCGCCTGATGCACATCGCTCACGCGGAAGAATACCATTGTATCCTCCGGTGCGCTGATTCGCTGCGGCAGGGTATAGCGTACGCCATTACCCGGCTTTACCGCGATATGGCAGTCATCCGAGGAATTCTCCTTCAAAAACGCCGCCGCTCCGCGTCCCGCGATCTCCGCCTCTTCTGATACATAGTCTACCAGATCATGCACATGCAATACATTTCCACAGGCAAAAATTCCAGGAACCTCCGTCATTCTGCGCTGATCTACCAGCGCGCCCGAGGTCATCCGGTCCATCGGGACTCCCGCCTTGCGTGTCAGCTCATTCTCCGGCAAAAGTCCTACAGACAGGAGAACTGTATCGCACTCCACATATCTTGCTGTCTCCATCATCGGCTGGCGATTCTCATCTACCTGGGCAATGGTCACTCCCGTCACCCGTTCCTTGCCATGAATCTCGACAATTGTATGGCTCAACAGCAGAGGAATATTATTATCCTGCAGGCACTGCACAATATTCCTCGTCAATCCGCCGGAATACGGCATCAGTTCCAGCACCATCTCGACTTTGGCTCCTTCCCAGGTCATCCGCCTGGCCATGATCAGACCGATATCGCCGGAACCCAGGATCACCACTTTTTTACCGGGCATATACCCCATAATATTAATGAAACGCTGCGCCGTTCCCGCCGTATAGATTCCCGCCGGCCGGGTACCCGGCGTATTGAGCGCGCCTCTCGGCCTCTCCCGGCATCCCATGGCCAGAATCACCGCCCCGGCCTGAATCTGAAAGATTCCTTCTTCAGAATTCATCGCTGTAACTATACGGTCCTGAGAGATCTCCAACACCATCGTATTGAGCCGGAACGGAATCTGACGCGCGCGAAGCTCTTTTTCAAAACGCCACGCGTATTCCGGTCCCGTCAACTCCTCCTTGAAGCGGTGCAGTCCAAATCCGTTATGGATACATTGCTCCAGTATCCCTCCCAGACGGTGATCACGCTCCAATACCAGAATATCCCGTACCCCGGCATCATATGCGGCAATCGCCGCTCCCATGCCGGCCGGGCCTCCGCCGATGACAACCAGATCAATCTTTTTCATCTGCATGAGTGTTCTCCTCTCTGGTACGTCCCACATTCAGATAGGACTTCCCACCGAATTTTGTGATCTGTTCGATCGGCACATTCCACTCTCTGGCCAGAATCTCCGTCACCATCGGACCGCAGAAGCCTCCCTGGCAGCGGCCCATTCCGGCTCTTGTCCTGCGCTTCACACCATCCAGGTCCCTGGCCGGCGGATTCTGACGGATCGCATCCACTATCTCTCCTTCACTGATGCTCTCGCAGCGGCAGATGATATGCCCGTACAGAGGATTCTTCTGAATCACCTGATTTTTCTCTTCTATACTCATAGAAGAAAAATCATGCAGTGCTTTTCGGCAAGGATTGAACTGCGCTTTTTCCATAAGCTCCAATCCCTGTTCCCGCATCCCCTCAATAATATACTCAGCAATCGCAGGCGCACTGGAAAGCCCCGGGGACTCGATCCCCGCAGCATTCCAGAATCCCTGCCGCGGACTCTTCAGGATAAAATCTCCTGTATCTCCGACAGCTCGCAATCCGGCAAACGCCGTGATCACTCCGCGCAGATTTACGCTTGGAACGACCTTGCGCGCATTTGCCTGCACACTCTGCAGTCCCTGCGCCGTTGTCGAGGTATCCTCCCGGTCCTCCTGATCCTCCGCCGTCGGTCCCAACAGAAGGTTACTGTCCACTGTCGGAGTCACCAGAATTCCCTTGCCCAGCTCATTGGGCACGTTAAAAAGCGTATGCGTGATATCGCCCACACAGTCGTGATCCAGAAGCATATACTGTCCCTTACGAGGATGGATGCGGAAGGAATCGTCTCCTACCATCTCTGCCACATGGTCCGCATAGATTCCGGCCGCGTTGACGACAAAACGAGCCTGCACCGGTGTCTTGCCGTCCGTAATCTCATAATAATTCTCTGCCGAGCGGATCTGACTGACTTCATAATCCAGATACAGCCCGACCCCGTTATCCATGGCATTGCCGATCAGCGCGATATTGAATTCGTAGGGGCAGAGGATCGCCCCAGTCGGTGCGTACAATGCACCAACAGCTTCTTGAGACAGCGACGGCTCCATCGCTTTAAGCGCTTCTGCGTCCAGGACCGCAAGATCCCGAACGCCATTTTTTCTGCCTCTCTCATACAGTTCATACACTTTCTCCATATCCTGCGGTCGATACGCGATTACCAGGGATCCATTCCTTTGATATTTTACCCCCAGCTGCTTACACAGTTCTTCCATCTTTTCCGAACCGCGTACATTCATCCTTGCTTTCATCGTACCGCTCTCCGCGTCAAATCCCGCATGGACAATCGCGCTGTTCGCCTTGGTTGTCCCCATCGCGACATCGTGCGCCTTTTCCAATACGATCACCGATAAGCGGTATCTGGACAATTCCCGCGCAATCATTCCTCCGATTACACCGGCTCCGATTACAGCCACGTCATACACTGCTTTTTCCTCCTAACAAGGCAGGATTACACCCACCACATGCTGCCTTTTTCTTCATAGATCATCACTTCTTTTAAGAACTCGATCGCCTTATCCAGTCCCTCGCCCGGACTCATCAGGCCGTCTTCATGCTCAATACTGATGGCATAGTCATATCCCACCATTCTCAGCGCGCTCATGATCTCTTTCCATTTCGCGTAGTCCAGTCCGTATCCTACCGTACGGAAAATCCAGGAACGGTTGGCTTCATCAGAGTAGCGCTTGGTATCCAATACGCCGTTGACCGCCGTGTTATACGGATCCACCTTGGTATCTTTCGCGTGGAAGTGGAATATCGCATCGCCAAGCTTACGGATGACCATCACGGGATCCATACCCTGCCATATCAGATGGCTCGGATCCAGATTGGCTCCCATCACCGGTCCGACTGCCTCACGGAGCTTGAGCATGGATTCTGTATTATATACGCAAAAGCCCGGATGCAGCTCCAGCGCGATCTTATTCACTCCGTGCTCCAAAGCAAACGCCGCCTTCTTCTGCCAGTACGGAATCAGGACCTCATTCCACTGGTAATCCAGCACCTTCAGAAAGTCATTGGGCCATGGGCAGACGACCCAGTTCGGATACTTGGCTCCCGGATGATCTCCCGGGCAGCCGGAAAACGTATTGATCTGATGCAGTCCCAGCTTCTCCGCCAAAAGAATGGCATCTGTGATGACCTTATCGTACATCGCTGCCTGGTCCGGATCCGGATGGACCGGATTGCCATGCGCACTCAGTGCGGAAATTTCGATCTCATTCTTACGGAACAGCTCCTGAAACTCTGCCAGCCTGGCCGGATCCTCCAACAATTCTCCGGGCTTGCAGTGCTTATCTCCAGGACAGCCTCCGACGCCGATCTCGGCCATCTGCACACCGCGGCTGTGCAGATACTCCAATGCCTTCTCCAACGGCTGTGCGTACAGTACCGGTGTAAATACCCCCAACTTCATATGTTTTTCCTCCTTGTATTTAAAAATAGGGGACTGCTTCAGACAGTCCCCTTATATACTTCTTCTCATTCAAACAGACTCTTGGTTACCTCAACCACATGGTCTACCGTGTATCCGAAGGCCTTAAAGACGGTCGCAGCCGGTCCGCACTGTCCAAAGGTATCCATCGCAATCATCTTGCCTTCCAGGCCAATATACTGATGCCATCCAAATGAGCAGGCAGCCTCTACCGCTACACGCTTCTTTACAGCCAACGGCAGAACACTCTCTTTGTATTCCGCGCTCTGCGCGTTGAATCTCTCAAAAGAAGGTACGCTGACTACGCGGGCATCGATTCCCTGTGCCTGCAGCTCATCATATGCCTTATAGATCAGTTCCACTTCTGAACCGGAAGCCATCAGGATCACATCCGGCAGAGCCTTCTTGGAGTCACGCAGGATATAAGCGCCCTTGGCGGCATCCTTACCCGTCTCCGGAAGCTGCAGAAGATTCTGTCTGGTCAGTACCATGGCCGTCGGTCCCTGGTGCTCAATAGCATACGCATACGCAGCCGCTGTCTCGCTGTAATCCGCCGGACGGAATACCGTCATACCCGGCATAGAGCGCAGAGCCGCAAGCTGCTCGATCGGCTGATGCGTCGGTCCGTCTTCGCCTACGCCGATACTGTCATGCGTCAGCACATAGATCACTCGCTGCTTCATCAGGGAAGCCAGACGGATGCTGTGCTTCATATAATCCGAGAATACAAAGAAGGTCGCGCAATACGGAATCAGTCCGCCATGCAGCGCTACACCGTTGATGATCGCGGCCATCGCATGCTCTCTGACACCAAAATGCAGATTAGAACCCGCATAATTCTGAGCGGAGAAATCCGTGCGCTGCTTCATGATCGTCAGCGTTGAAGGCGACAGGTCCGCGGAACCGCCGAAAAGATTCGGCAGCTTGTCCGCCAGCTTGTTGATAATCTCTCCGGAAGTCGCTCTGGTCGCCAGAGCCTTCTCCGGCTTCTTCCACAGCTCGGCATCTTCCCAGACGCTGTAGCCGTTGCCGTCAAAATAATCCTTCCACAGTTTTGCCATCTCGGGATACTTCTCACAGTATTCCGCAAACATTGCGTTCCATGCAGCCTCTGCTTCCGCGCCTCTCTTGGCGGCCTTGGCAGTATTCTCATATACCTCGTCCGGTACATAGAACTCCTTATCTACCGGCCATCCCAGATTCTCCTTCAGCGCGATGAGATTGTCCGGACCCAGGGGCGCGCCATGCGCTGCCGCCTTGCCCTGCTTGGCGGGGCATCCGTATCCGATCAGCGTCTTATTGATGATCAGTGTCGGCTTCTCGGTCTCCGCCTTAGCGGCCTCCAAAGCCTTCTCGATCGTATCGATATCATTACCATCCTCAACGGTAATCACCTGCCAGCCGTACGCTTCATAGCGCATGCCTACATTCTCGGTAAACGCGATATCGGTGCTGCCTTCGATACTGATACTGTTCGAATCATATAAAACCGTAAGCTTGCCCAGCTTCCATGTACCGGCCAGAGAGCAGGCCTCACCGCTGATACCTTCCATCAGACAGCCATCGCCTACCAACGCATAGGTACGATGATCTACTACCGGATAACCTTCTTTGTTAAAGATCGCCGCGAGATGCGCCTCCGCCATTGCCATACCTACGGCATTGGATACGCCCTGTCCCAGCGGCCCCGTCGTCGTCTCGACGCCCTTGGTATGTCCTACTTCGGGATGTCCCGGAGTCAATGTATGCCACTGACGAAATCCCTTCAGATCCTCAATCGTCAGTCCATATCCATATAAATGCAGCAGACTGTACAGCAGCATGGAGCCGTGTCCCGCTGACAGCACAAAACGATCGCGGTCCTTCCACTGCGGATTGGCCGGATTGGCCTTGAGCTGATACTGCCACAACGTATAGGCAGCCGGCGCCGCGCCCAGCGGAAGACCCGGATGGCCGCTGTTTGCCTTCTGAATGGCTTCTGCTGATAATATCCGAATAGCGTTGACTGTCTTCTGATCCCATTGATTCATAAAAAACTCCTCCTGATTCATGGCCTGCGGAGATTCTCTCCGCAGCCTTTATTATACATGAGGCTTACCGGCTTGTCAATGCATTCGCACTCTTATCAGCCCTGCAGCCCTCTTGCCTGTCTGTCCATATCCTCCACGACAATATCGTAGATCTCCCCCAAAGTCGAGCAGTACTCCAGAATCTGCCACGGGTAGTTGGTATGGAAATGCAGCTTGATCAGCTCTTCATCCCCTACGACAAGCAGACAATCCCCCTCGAAGTGGTTCAGGATATACTCCCGGATATCGTCTTCGGACAGGTCCTCTCCTTCAATCAGG
>CAVGBV010000017.1:3667-7353 GCA_963627615.1 Alloprevotella sp. | reverse complement strand
GTGTATCATATCTGAATTCTATCATATTGTATCCATCCCTTCTTTTTTTCTTCCAGTATACCCCATATTTCTTTTTATGTCCAGCTTTATTTCCGAACACACCTGAAAAACTCCGCCCGCAGCATCCGCGCGCACTCTTTTGCCGTATCCGGATCGAGCTTGATCTCCTCCCGGTCCGCCGTAAGGATTCCGTTGACTTCCTCCTCGACATCCGACAATTGTGTGTATATGAGACCGGAGAGCCCATGCCGAATCTGCGGAAGCATCTTTTGTATCAGCAGCTTCCGATACCGTTTCGCGAGCTCCGCCCGGTTCTTGGCCATCCCATATCCGTAAGTTTTATCTTTTTGCGTATGTCCGGGAACGGCCCACGCGATTCCCCCGTATTCACTCAGCAAAACGGCCCGCCGCGGATCCGGCCTGACACGCAATGGATAGAAATAATTATGTATCGAATCAAAATCCCCGCCGCCCTGATCGAACCAGCCGCTGGCCTCTTCGACCAGTCTCGTCGTGTCCAGACCGCGCAGGAGCTCCACCGCCTTACCCGCGTCAAACTGCCCCCATCCTTCATTAAATGGCGTCCAGCACGCGATGGAAGGATGATTATACAGCTGCCGCACCATCTCTTCCAGCTCTTCATAATATCGCTGTCTCTCCTGTTCATCCGTCCGCGCCGTCATCGAATAGCGGTGATCCTTCCATCTGCGCAAAAACGGGAGAAAAAGATTCGCCGCGTAGGTTACAAACCATGTCTTATAGGTTCCGCCGCCATTGACCATATCCTGCCATACGATCATCCCCAGCTGGTCACAGTGGTAATACCAGCGTTCCGCCTCGATTTTGACGTGTTTGCGGAGCATATTGAAGCCGAGCGACCGGGCTCTAAGTATATCCTGCCGCATCGCCTCATCCGAAGGCGGCGTATACAGCCCCTCCTTCCAGTAGCCCTGATCCAGAAGTCCATGCAGAAAATAGGGCTTGCCATTGAGGAAAAAGCGCAGGATTCCATGGTCATCCCGTCGGATTTCATATTTTCGCAGTGCCGTGTACGACCACACCGAATCCTCGCCTAGCCGGATCTCGATTTCGTATAAGAACGGATCTTCCGGACACCAGGGGCGCCTTTCTTCCTCCGGGATTCTGAGATCTGCCTCTCCGTCCTCTCCGGACTGCACGCGTGTGATCTCCTTACCGTCACTGTATATAACAATCTCCGCTCTTCTCGGATCCTCCGCCTGGAGCTGAACATGGATCTGCCCCTGATCATACTCCGACGTCAGACGAATCTCACGGATATAGTTCTCCGGGACCCTTTCCATCCATACGCTTTTCCAGATTCCACTCTGCGCCGTATAGTACATACCTCCGCTCTGAAGCTTCTGCTTCCCCCTTGCCTGCGTCCCCGCGTCGGAAGGATCCTGTACCTTTACGATCAGCTCGTTTTCTCCCGGACAGAGCTTCTCTGTGATATCCAGCGCAAACGCAAGGTATCCTCCGCGGTGTTCCCCTACAGCCTGGCCATTGACATAAACCCGGCACAGATAATCCACCGCTCCGAAGTGCAGAAGCACCCTTCCCTTCTCTCCTGGAGGCGCTTCAAAAGTCCTATAGTAATGCAGCCACTGGCCCGGCAGGAGCTGGCGCCGGACACCGGAGCGCTCTGCCTCCGGCGAATACGGGACCATAATCTCTCCATCATAGGAGTCCGTCGTCTCTTCCTCCCGTATCGCGTATTTCCAGACTCCGTTCAGGCTTATATAGCTCTGACGGCGCATCCCAGGCCGCGGATATTCCGATAAAACTGCCATATTAAACGCCTCCTTTTCGTCTCTCGCATTGATTAAAAATGCGGTCCCCACACCGAGAATGTCTCCTGAGGCACTCCCGGCGCAGGAACCGCCGCAGATTCAGCGTCGCAGATCGGAATTCTAAAAAAATCCGCCTGATTTATTTCATTATCATCTCGTTATCTGCCGGCAGCGGACGCAGCGGCTGGAACGGCAAGCTCTGATACCAGTACGCTACCGATGTATAATCATCATATCTCGGTCCGGTCCATCCCAGATTATCCAGCGTCATTCGAAAACCATTCTCAAAATGAATCGGATCCGGAATATGGAAGCGGTACAGCAAAAATCTCTGCTGACCGTTATAGAACTCGGAATTATCGCCCAGGATCGCGTACATACCGGAATACTGGCCGCTAAAAGTCTGATACTTTTTAATATGAATATCGTTGCCAAAGCCATAGGATCCACCGAAATAATCCTCTGTTCCTGTATAATGAATCGAAGGATAGAGATCATCGTCGATATACATCCGCGCTTCTCCCTCCACCCAGCAGGTATTATTTCCATTCATTCCGGTTGCCAGCGTTACGCCTACAAACTGGCCCTTGCCCTGGATCCCGTCAATGATCGTATAGGTCTTTCCTTTGGTTACCGGATGCGCCTGACGGTAAGAGGCATGGAAATACGCGACAGAATCCGGCAGCTCCTGCTTGCAGCCCGTAATAATATAATACAGACTGCTCTCCTTGACGCCACGGTTCTCCATGGTGATCTTGCAATGCTTCTTAAAAGGCATTTTCCAGAAGGAATTAAAGCCTCTGCCCGGCGCGACCAGCATCATCGCGGAATTCAGTACCGGATACTTTCCATCGATATCCACAAAATTCTCATCATAGGCACAGCCGAAAAACGCGGATAGCGGCGCTTCCACCGACGGCATCTCACAGTGATCCCAGTACATTCTGAGGATAAAACTATGTCCCACATATCCGGTGAACCACATATTCTGGATCATTCCCGGTCCGTCCGTATCCACAAGCGTTACAGTCTCACCCGGCTGAATCTTGACTGTCGGACGAAGCTTGGTGCAGTCTCCGCCTCTGGAGCCTCCTGCCCGTTCCCCCGTGGGATTCTCAGCCGAGAAAGCAAAGGTCTGTGCGTCTTGCAGTAAAAAATAGTCGTTCATACCCTGTCCCCCATTCTATATTTTGTCCGCTTGTCTAAGCGCGGAATCTGGATCCATTATACAATTTTTTACGCTAAAGTACAATAGTAAAACACAATTTTACTCTTTACCGTTTTTTCTTTTCTCTTCTTTCCACGTGAGAATCTCCTCCAGACGCTCCTGAACGGCCCTTTCCCGGCCCTGTACTCCCGGACGGTAGTACCGCTTTCCGGCCAGACTCTCCGGAAGGCACTGCATCGCGGAGAGCTTTTCCTCCGTATCATGCGCATACACATAGCCTTCTCCATATCGAAGATCCTTCATCAGCCTGGTTGGGGCGTTGCGAATCTGCAGCGGCACCGGTTCTGCCGGAGAGGCCGCAATATCCGCCTTTGCTTCCAGGCATGCCGTATAGAGCGCGTTGGATTTGGAGGCCATGGATAGATAGACCACCGCCTGCGCCAGATGGACATCGCACTCCGGCATACCGAGAAAGTGGCAGGCCTGATACACCGATACTGCCATGGTCAGCGCCTGCGGATCCGCCATCCCCACGTCCTCGCTGGCAAACCGGACCAGCCTTCTCGCGATATACAGCGGATCCTCCCCGCCGTCCAGCATCCGGTACATCCAGTATACCGCCGCGTCCGGGTCACTGTTGCGCATGGATTTGTGCAGCGCGGAGATCAGGTTGTAGTGCTCTTCTCCGGTTTTATCATACAGTAGTG
>CAVGBV010000017.1:2797-3657 GCA_963627615.1 Alloprevotella sp. | reverse complement strand
GTAGTGACCTTCGGTTCATACACTGAGACAGAATCTCATCGCTGACATGGATCCTTGCCTGCTCGTCCAATTTGCTGTTTAATACCGCCATCTCCAGCGTATTCAGCGCAGTCCGCGCGTCCCCGTTGGCAAAAACGGCTATGGATTGTAATTGTTTTTCTTCTATGGCGATCTCCAGCTGTCCGTATCCCTTAGGACTCTTCAGCGCGTGATGCAGAAGCTGCAGCAGATCTTCTTCTGTCAACGCATTCAAAATAAAAACCTTGCACCGTGACAGCAATGCCGAATTGATCTCAAAAGAAGGGTTCTCCGTCGTCGCTCCGACCAGAATGATGCTCCCCCGCTCCACATAAGGTAAAAAGGCGTCCTGCTGGGCTTTATTGAACCGATGGATCTCATCCGCAAAGAGCAGTGTCCGGACTCCGCTTAGCCGGCTCTGCTCCGCCTGTCCCATTACTTCTTTAATTGCCTTGATCCCGCTGTCCACCGCGCTGAATTCCACAAACCGCGCCTGTGTCTCATGCGCGATAATCCTTGCGAGCGTCGTCTTTCCGACTCCCGGCGGGCCCCAAAAGATCATCGAGGACAGCTGATCCCGCTCTATTAACTGCCGGAGGATCCTACCCGGTCCTACAAGGTGCTGCTGCCCCACATATTCCGCCAATGACTCCGGACGCAGCCGACTCGCCAATGGAGAATGCGCCTCCTGCGCAGCAAATAAATTCATCTGTTCCGGCATACTCTCGTCCCTCCTCACGGCAAACATCTGTTCGCTCTTCATTGTAGCATATTCTGTCAGAAAATACAAGTCTTTTTTATTTTTGTATAAAAAAACACGGCATCCAAAGGAATATGGATAC
>CAVGBV010000017.1:0-2767 GCA_963627615.1 Alloprevotella sp. | reverse complement strand
ATCCAAACGTATATGGATACCGTGTCCTGCTGTTACTCTTCGGTGTATTCTACTTTCTTCATCACGACCGGCTTCAGCGGACGGTCCTGAAATCCGGTAGGCGTCTGAGCGATCTCGTCTACCACGTCCATTCCCTCGATTACCTTGCCGAATGCCGCGTACTGGCCATCCAGATGCGGTGCGTCCTCATGCATGATAAAGAACTGGGAACCGGCGGAATTCGGCATCATGGAGCGAGCCATCGAAATCACACCGCGGGTGTGCTTCAGAGGATTCTTCACGCCATTGGAAGCGAATTCTCCCTTGATCTGCCAGCCGGGACCTCCCATACCGGTGCCGTCCGGGCAGCCGCCCTGAATCATAAATCCGGGAATAATCCGATGAAAGGTCAAGCCGTCATAAAAGCCCTGCTTTACAAGCTTGATAAAATTCTCTACTGTAATCGGCGCGATCTCCGGATATAACTCCAGTCGGATCTGCTTGCCGTTTTCCATCGTAATCGTTACCATATTATACACTCTCCTTAATCCAGATAACCCTTGGCTGCCAGAAGTTCAGCCATAAGTACCGCACCGCCGGCCGCGCCGCGCAGCGTATTGTGGGACATGCAGACAAACTTCAGATCATACTGTGTATCCGGGCGAAGTCTTCCCACAGAGATCGCCATTCCGCCTTCCAGCTCTCTGGCTGTTTTGATCTGCGGCTGGTCGTTTTCCTCATAGTAATGAATAAACTGCTTGGGCGCGGAGGGCAGATTCAATTCCTGCGCCGGTCCCTTGAACTCGGTCCAGATCTTCTTGATCTCTTCCAGATCCGGCTTTTTATCAAACGAGGCAAATACAGCCGCGGTATGTCCATCCGATACCGGAACACGCAGGCACTGTGCTGTAATCGACGGAGTCTCGGCATTGACAATTCTGTCGCCCTCGATCTTACCCCAGAGCTTCAGCGGCTCCTGCTCGCTCTTTTCTTCTTCTCCGCCAATATACGGAATCAGATTGTCCACCATCTCCGGCCACCGCTCAAAGGTCTTGCCCGCTCCGGAAATCGCCTGATAGGTGCATACCAGAACCCGGTTCAAACCATATACATCCTTGATCGGATGCAGCGCGGGAACATAACTCTGCAAAGAGCAGTTGGACTTGACCGCGATAAATCCGCGCTTGGTACCCAGACGCTTTCTCTGTGCCGGAATGATCTCTGTATGCTCCGCATTCAGTTCCGGAACAATCATGGGTACATCCGGAGTTGTACGATGCGCGGAATTATTGGATACAACCGGTATCTCCGCCTTGGCGTAGGTCTCCTCCAACGCACGGATCTGATCCTTTGGCATATCCACCGCACAGAATACAAAATCCACAAGCTCTTTTATCTTATCCAGATCTGCTGTAGCATCCAGCATCACCATATTCTTCATGGACTCCGGAATCGGTTCCTTCATTGCCCATCTGGCAGACACCGCCTCCTCATAGGTCTTGCCGGCGCTCCGTCCGGACGCCGCCAGAGCGGTCACATGAAACCACGGATGATCCTTCAGGAGCGTCGCAAAACGCTGACCAACCATCCCTGTCGCACCGATAATCCCTGCTCTATACTGTTTCATCCCCTGTTCGCGGCACAAAACCGCTGCCTCCTTTTTGTAAAAATAAACGGACAATAGCCATTTACTATTGTTCGTTTATTATAGCGGAAATCTTTTGATGTGTCAATCTGAAATTTGAAAACCGCCTTAAATTTTAAGCTTCTGCATCATCCTTTTCTTCCTGTGCCGCTATCTTTTGGCAAAGCGCCTGATCTACCGCTTCTTTTATGTACAGATCCCGAATCTTCCTGCGGCTCTTAAGCCATAGCCTGCTCATCATCGTTTCTTCTGTCAGACGGACCATCCTATCTTGCAGAATCTGTGTGCTCTCTCCTTTTTCCAGAATCCGCTCTATCCGCATTGCCATCACCGTGTAATTCTCCTCGTAAATCCTTTTCAGAGTTCCCAGATACCGCTGTGTCAGGCAGTATTCCAAATACGTCGGCAGCCTCCGTTTTGTTTCTTCCATTTTCTGTCCGTCCAACGTTCCAACCTCCCTTCCATACAGAATTAACTTTTCTTAACAAAAGATTGGGCGCACTCATTTTTTCTGAATGCGCCCTTGCTCCTTTACCTCGCCAGCCAATCCTCTGCCACGTCCCTCAGATGACAGAGCGCGACTCCTCCGGCGTTGCACATCGCCGCCAGTCTCCGCATGGCCTCCCTGTCTGTCGTGATGTCCGGAATCTTGTCTGCCGCGCGTCCATCCAGATACGCCTGAAGTCCATACCCTATGTAACTCCCCTCTTCATTGCGCTCCCTCGTCTGCAGCACTCTGTATTCTACCGACATCCGCCTTCCACTCCCTTTCTACGTTTTTCGGACTTCTTCGCCCTTCATCTATATAACGTATGAAACAGTGGTTTTGTATCATTTTCTTGTTTTTATTTACGAATTATTTACATTTTATCTTTTCTTAAGTGTCGTATCCTCGCCTCCGATACAGGAGCCGCATCAGTTTTACGGCCCTTCTGTACCTTCGGTTCACCGTAATCCGGTGAAGTCCCAGCCTCTGAGCAATTTCCTCCTGCGTCAGCTCCGGATCTTCAAGGCACAGCTCCATGACCTCCCGTTCCTTTTCCGGCAGTCTCGCTACCAGATGATACAGAAGCTCCTTCATCTCCATGTCCTGAAAGTCTCCCAGATCGGTATAGTCCTCTTCCGCCGGCTGGATGCTCAATG
>CAVGBV010000016.1:15835-34340 GCA_963627615.1 Alloprevotella sp. | reverse complement strand
GTGAAACTAATTATTCAATTCAAATAACGGTGTCCAGAAAACTGGGTACATATCAATCCTGAACTACTGCGTTTTTTTAATTATGCGCGCGGAAATCCTTAGCGGATTGTTACATCAGCAGAGCTGTCCAGATCATAGATCGTTCCCTTTACGCCCTTAAGAATGACATTGTTGAATACAATACCGGAAGCGTTGCGTACAAAGAAGCCTGCTTCCTTCATGATATCCACGTCAGCCATCATAGCAGGCGCCTCAGCGGGGTTACCGTTCGGATCCATGCTGACGGTGCAGTTGGTAAACTGGATATTTTCTACAGGCTGCTCCGCCAGACCATAGATGAATCCGGCAGCGGCAGTGATATTTTTCGCGATGATATTGTTGATCTGAATATTACGGATGGTAGGAGTTCCCTCATCTACCGGATAGGGGTTCTTATCCCAGACGTGCTTCATAGAACCGTTCTTGCCGCAGAAGTAATACATGTTGAATACAAACGGGCACAGAACACGGTCCATGATGATATTGGAGATCACGACATCCTCTACGACGCCGCCCCTCTTACGGCGAGTCTTGATACGTACGCCGCGGTCTGTCTCATAGAATACGCAGTTGGAGATCGCGACATTGCGTACGCCGCCGCTCATCTCGGAACCGATAACAACGCCGCCATGGCCATGCAGCATGGTGCAGCCGGTAATCGTGATGTTTTCACTCGGATGCTTGTCCGGAGTATCTTCCGTACCGGATTTGATAACGACACAGTCATCACCGACGTCAATGGTGCTGTCCAGAATGCGAAGATTCCGGGTGCCGTCCGGATCGATGCCGTCCGTGTTGGGAGAATCGGCAGGATTCTTGATCGTGATGCCGCGGATCAGCATGTTATCGCAGTACAGGGGATGTACAGTCCAGGAAGGAGACATGGTCAGTGTAACGTCTTCCAGTTTGATGTTTTTGCAGTACTGGAAATTGATCAGATAGGGACGTACATACTGAAGCTTATGAGCACGCAGCTCGCTCCACCAACGCTGGCCGTTTCCGTTCAGGGTACCCTGGCCGATAATGGCAATGTTTTCCGCGTGGTCCGCATGAATCAGAGGCTTATATGCCTTGGAAGGAATCCCTTCAAACTCGGTATCGATCAGTTCATAATTCTCAATATCATCCAGGAAGCTGATGGTCGCGCCGACGTCCACATACAATGTGGTATGGCTGCAAAGCTCGATGGAATGTGTGGGGTAAGTGCCCGCGGGAACAAAGATCGTACCGCCGCCCTGACTGGCCGCGTGAGCAAAAGCATGCTTGAAGGCTTCCGTCCAATCGGCGCCGCCGCAGGAAGCGTCTTTGAATTGATGAATATTAATAAAGCCGGGATTCATAATAGTGACCTCCTAATTATATATTGATACAAACATTATAAACTGAATGACATTGTTTTGTCAAGATGAGAAAATATGAGAGGGAAAAGAAGGAAAAAAGGTTGTAATACAATGAAAAGTATGGTAAACTGTTTGTGTAGCAAAAAACGTAAGCAAAGTACAGAGGAGAAGGGAGGAAGCAGTATGATCGGAGTCGTCATTTTAGAGAAGGATCTGATGGTTCGCGCCATACTGGAAGGCTATATAGCGCAGGTTGAGGGATATCAGGTTGTAGGAATGGGAGACTCCCTGGCGGAGGCGCAGAAGATATATGACGAGGGCGGGGTACAGCTCATTCTTGGAGAGGTGACTCTACAGGACGGAGATGTTCTGGAATGGCTGGCGCGCCTAAGGAATGAGAATAAGCCTGTGGACTTTATCGCGGTTACAGGAGATACCCGGTATTGTACGTTTTATAATTTGATGCGATACGGCTTGATCGATTATATATTAAAGCCGTTTGTATTTGCGCGCGTTCGGGAAGCCCTGCTGCGCTACAGCAATTGCAAACAGCTCTTATCACCGGAAGCGCCGCTGCTGCAGGAGAATCTGGATTCGTTCTTTTTCGCGGATCTGGATATGGGCACCATAGGAAACATTCAGCATGGAATACGGAATTTCAGCAGACATACCTATGAACGTATTTACAACTATGCCCGGGAGAATTATGACAAGAGCTTTACGGCCGGGGAAGTGGCAGAGGCCATGGAGGTCTCCAGAATTACGGCCAGACGCTACCTGGAGATGCTGGAAAAATCAGGGCATCTGTCGGTAGAGCTGCATTATGGCAAAGTCGGCCGTCCGCAGAACCGGTATCATTACAAAGGGACGGAGTGAACATAGAATGGACAGGCTGATTATTGCCACCGGCAATGCCGGCAAGGTACGGGAATTTAAGGAGATTTTCTGCGGACAGCAGATTACTTCCATGAAGGAAGAAGGAATCATGCTGAAACCGGAAGAGAACGGAACAACGTTTGAGGAAAACGCGGCAATCAAGGCGGAGACTCTGGCACAGGCTCTGAAAGAAAAGGGGATCCGTGCGATTGCCATCGCCGATGACTCCGGAATTGAGATCAACGCATTTGACGGCGGCCCGGGAGTATATTCAGCCCGGTATCTGGGAGAGGATACTCCGTATGAAGTCAAAAACGGAATTATTCTTGAAAAAATGAAAGATGTTGAAGGGAAAGCACGGGGAGCGAGGTATGCCTGCGCGATTGTAGCGGTGCTTCCGGACGGCCGAAAGTTGTCCGTGCATGGAGAAGTAGAAGGAGAGATCGCCAGAGAACCCCGCGGAGAAGGGGGATTTGGCTATGATCCGATCTTCTATGTTCCGAAGTATCACCGCAGCATGGCAGAATTGACTCCGGAGGAGAAGAACAGCATTTCCCATCGGGGGAGAGCGTTGGAACAAATAAAGCAGCTTCTTCATACGGAAGAAAACTGAAGAATACATGATAAATAATCCAGCTGAAGTAGGAAACGAGAGAAAATATCCAATTTTTAGTAAAAATATTGATTGTAAACAGAAAAAAGAATGCAACATGCGAAAATCGTTCAAATACTATAAAAAAACGCTTGCGTTTATTGTAAGTTGTGTTATAATGTATATATAAAGCGGTGCAGGTTGTTGTGCAAACGCTTAAAATGACAGGAGGGAAAATATGAAAAAGTATTTGGCAGTGTTACTTGCTTTGGTCATGATTGCTGGATCCATGGCCGGCTGCACAGGCGGAGCCAATAGTTCAACTCCGGATTCCTCCAAGGCTGAATCTTCAAAGTCTGCAGAAGTATCGCAGGATGCGGAAGGCAGCAAAGAAGAGGCAGATCATCCGTGGGAATTGTTGGATCCGATTGAAAATACAGACGGAACTTTGCAGGTTCCGCGGTCCAGTTATGTAACCTATCCGATTTCTGAGACCGGAGTAGAATTAGAGTACTGGCTGTGCGCCGCGTCCAATATCGCGAAGGGCGTAGGCGAGACAAAGAATACGGAGTGGGCACAGGCTCTGCAGGAGAGAACCGGCGTCAAGATTCAGTGGACGACTTCTGTTCTGGGTTCTGACAGCGAGAGCTTCGGTGTTATGACTTCTTCCGGTCGGCTGCCGGACATCGTAGAGTGGGAGTGGACGACCAACTACAACGGCGGTCCCAGCGCGGCTGAGTCCGATGGCCTGATCACCTATCTGAATGATTATATCACAGAGTATGGCGCGGCGGCGGACCTGTGGCAGTTCCTGCAGGATAACCCGCATCTGGATAAAGAAGTAAAGGACGATAACGGCAACTATTATGCGTTCCCGTTTGTCCGCGGCACCAAGTATCTGCAGTGTACATCCGGCCCGATCGTTCGTACCGACCTGCTGGAGTCTGTCGGCATCAAGGCCGATGAGCTGGTTACGATCGAGGATTGGCACAATGCTTTGCTGGCAGCCAAGGAGATCCCCGGCGTAGAGTATCCGCTGATTTGTAAGAACTGGGGCAACCTGGTATCTCTGATGAATAACCCCTTCGCGTTCCGTGCGAATATGTTCCTGGATTATGAGACAGGCGATATTGAGTTCGGATACATGACAGAGGGCTATAAGGAATTCATCCAGACCCTGCAGCAGTGGCTGTCCGAAGGTCTGGTAGATCCGGACCTGCTGTCCAACAAGACGGACGATCAGACACAGGCGATGCTGACCGGTACTTCCGTAATCTGCTATGGCGCAGGCGGCGGTGATCTGGGAACCTATCTGTCTTCCGTATCCGCGGATCCGAGTGCGTATGCAGAGGGCATCAGCTTCCAGGCAATCAACTTCCCGGTTAAGAATGCCGGAGACACCGTACATTACGGCGGCGCTTCTTATGACTATGCGACAACCTCCAAGGCAAGCGCGGCGATCACCGCTGACTGCAAGAATCCGGAAGTTGCGGCAAAGCTGCTGAACTACAACTACAGCAAGGAAGGTCATCTGTTTATCAACTATGGTCAGGACGTTGTTGTTGACAGCGAGGGTCAGGCACATTATTCCGATAAGACTATGGATTATGCAGCGAATGGCTTCCCGTCACTGGCAACCTCTATGGCAAATGTTGGCCGTGCCAACATGTCCGGCCCGTTCGCGCAGGATCCGAACTATATCTTCGAGTATTATGCGACGGATGGCCAGAAGGCGGCACTGCATACCTGGAACGATTATCAGGAGAGCCAGAGTACTCTGATTCCTCCGATCACTCTGACTGCTGAGGAGTCCAGTAAGTACGCATCCTTGATTAACGATATCAATACCTATGTAGAGTCCTCTTACGGCGCGTGGTTCGCGCTGCAGAGCAAGGTTGAGGATGATTGGGATAATTACATCTCCACGCTGCAGGGTATGGGAATTCAGGACGCTATCGATATCTATCAGGCGGCTCTGAATCGTTACAACGCTCGTTAATTTAATAAGCGCAACGTAAGAGAAAAATTTTCTTGCACCGTTAAAATGATGAGCCTGCCAACCTTTTTTGGCAGGCTCATCCCAAATAAGCACATGACAATATTCTGAAAAGGAGGCGGCTATTATGGCGAAAAAAGGCGCTGCAAAAACCTCTTCGGCCTCTCTGGGAAAGCGAATGTGGAAAAACAGGGAACTCTATATTCTGGTTCTTCCGGTTGTGATCTATTTCCTGTTATTCCAATATAAACCCATGCTGGGACTGATCATTGCCTTTGAAGAGAACTATAATCCGCGAAAAGGCTATTTTGGAAGTGGTTTTGTAGGGGTTAAACATTTCTATGACTTTTTTACCAGCCATTTCTTCGTATCCCGTGTATGGAATACGCTGAAGATCAGCTTGACAACACTGGTGTTTGGATTCCCGGCGCCGATTCTGTTTGCGCTGCTGATGAATGAGCTGCGCGGCAAGTGGTTCCCGCGTGTGGTACAGACGGTTACTTACATGCCGCACTTTATCTCCATGGTCGTCCTGTGTGCGATGATCCGGGAGTTTGTAGAATCCGGCGGATTTATCAATCAGTTCGCGACGCTCTTTGGATATGACGGCGCGAATATGCTGAACAAGAGCGAATTGTTCTTGCCCATCTATGTGGTCTCCAACATCTGGCAGGGGATGGGCTGGGGTTCTATCGTATATCTGGCGGCTCTGACCAGTATTGATATGCAGTTGTATGAGGCGGCCAAGATCGACGGCGCCGGACGCTGGAAGCAGACGCTGCATGTTACCATTCCGGCAATTCTGCCGACAATTGTTACGATGTTCATTATGAGATGCGGACAGATCATGAGCGTCGGATATGAGAAGATTATCCTTTTGTACAATGAATCGACCCGTGAGGCAGCCGATGTTATCTCAACCTATGTGTATCGTCTTGGTCTTGTGAATCGGCAGTATTCCTATTCTACGGCAGTCGGTCTGTTCAACTCCGTCATCAATTTTGTTCTGGTTATCATGGCCAACGCGATTTCCCGCAGGCTGAGTGAAACCAGTCTGTGGTAAGGAGGGGAGACAATGGCTAAGAGTAAAATAAGTGTTTCCAATAAGATTAAGCACAGCCACGGCGAGAATATCTTCAATGTGTTTAATATCCTGATTATGCTGTTCATGCTGTTTGTCTGCGCGTATCCTTTCTGGTATGTCATCTGTGCGTCATTCTCCAACGCGGACGCGTTGGTCATTCATAAGGGAATGATCTGGCTTCCGATCAAATTTGATACGCTGGCATATGAACGTGTTCTGGCGGATAAGCAGATCTGGATCGGCTATGGCAACACATTGATCTATGTGGTCGTGGGTACGTTTATCAATATCATCATGACAGTATTGTGCGCGTATTTCGTGTCCCGCAAATATGATGTTCCCGGTAAAAAGCTGATCATGCTGATGGTGGTATTCACCATGTACTTCCAGGGCGGTATGATCCCTTCGTTCCTGAATATTCAGAGTCTGGGCCTGTATAATACAAGATGGGCTATTCTGCTGCCGGGCGCGATCAGCACCTTCAATATGGTCATTATGAGAACGGCGATGCAGTCGATTGATGCCAGCCTGGAAGAATCAGCGCAGTTGGATGGCGCGAGTCAGTTTACGATTCTGTTTAAGATCATGGTTCCGCTGACCAAGGCGACGATAGCCGTACTGGTTCTGTATTATGGCGTTGCCCATTGGAATTCATGGTTCAATGCGATGATCTACCTGAAGGACAGCGATAAATATCCCCTGCAGCTGTATCTGCGGCAGGTTCTGATCATGAATGACGTATCGGCAACGACGGACGGCAACGATTCGCCGATGCTGTCAGAATCCATCAAGTATGCCAATATCATCGTCGCAACGGTTCCGATTCTGCTGCTGTATCCTTTCCTGCAGAAGTATTTTGTAAAGGGTATGATGGTTGGCGCAGTCAAGGGATAATATCCCGCCTGAAAAGTGAAATTTAACGTAAGAAAAATACCCCCCTATATAGGAACATAAGAATTCCGTATAGGGGGTGTTTTATGTGGTTTCCGCTTATTTTATGGTTTTTGACTTCTTATTGAAGACGATCACGCCAGTCAGGGCGCTGCCGCTGATCAGGAGCAGGGCGGTCCATAGGAATGGATTGCTTTCATCGCCGGTTTTCGGCGGAATGGTCGGATCGGGATCTTCGGAAGGTTCCTGTGGTTTGCTCGTTTCTGGATCCTTAGAAGGTTCCTGCGGCTTGCTTGTTTCAGGTTCGGAAGGTTCCGGTTGGCTTGGTGTATCGCCACTGTTTTCGATCTTCTCAAGCAATGCGTTGACGGTAGAAAAAATGGATTCTGTTTCCGCCTGTTCTGACAGCGTAAGGTGATGGGAAGAGAGCAGCAGCTTGGCATCCGCCGCCAGCTTTTCAAGATTCGCTTTGTCCTGTTCACTGACAGTATCGGGTGAATACTCCTTTACGGCCGTACGGAGAGCGTCCAGCTCTTTGGCGACTTCACTGATTTTATCCTGCAGCTTCCGGCAGTAGGCCAGCGTAGACTGAAGTTCATTCCATTCGTCGTCAGTGGATTCGTTTTCGTCAAATGCACTGGCAATGTCAAGAAGTTTTGTTTCAACCTCTGTGATTGCGGAACTGTCAGCGGAGGTTACAGTGTCCTCAGAGAAAGCGCCGAGTGTATCGCTAATAGAGGAAATGGGTTTCATGTATACAGTGTAAACCGTTTCATTTCCGGCGTTGTCCTTGGCACGGATGGTATAGGTCGCTTCGCGGTTGCCGGGTAAGAGGAAGCTTTCGCTTACAGGCTCATCGTTCAGAGTAACCGTGACCGGAGATTCGTCATCATTGTACGCAACAACCTTTTTAGTGACATAGTAGGTCTCGCCGTTCTCGATGTTCAGAATTTCCGGCGGAGTCGTATCTGTACTCATTGCCATGACGCTTACCGTGCCGGAAACTTCATTGGAGAGGATCAGGATTGGCGCGCCGCTCTGGTTATTGTTGGCGGCGACAAATGCCAGACCTTCGGGAGAGACATCATCCTTTGTATCGGAAGTATAGTCGCGGCTGGTGAAGAAGTTCTTAAACGCAGGGGCTAACGGATCGGTAATATCATAGATCATCACGCCGCTGATACGCTCAAGACCGATAAAAGCATAGATATGACCATCGATGATGCCGACCGTAACATTTTCTGGTTCAGGCCCTTTTTTGCCGGAACGGTCTTCTGCTGCGACCGTATCATTAGAGCAGTTGAAGAAATCAGGAAGAACCTCCGCGGTAATGCGTTCAAAATCGCTGCCGCTGTCAAATACTTCTACAAGAGCGTTTTCTGTTACCTTGAAGATGGAAAAGGAGCGTCCGCCAAAAACATAATCTGTTCCGGCTTCCAGACCGTCATATCCGTCCACATCGAACCAAGTCACCTTACCGCCGGTTTTTGTACTGCTTATAGGAGATACCTTATCCTTGATTTCATTGAAATCTGTTTCGATTCCAACCGGCCATACCCGGCTGTCGCCTTCATTGGCACTCAATAAATAGGTCTCGCCGTTTATAGTAGCGATGGCGATTCCGTCCGGCATGCGAATGCCCTTGACGTGTTCATAGGTAGCCGGGTCGTATATACCGTCACTCTTATTGAGATCGACAGCAACCTGACTGTAATCTTCAAAACCAAAACTGAAAATGTTTTCAAATTGCAGATCCGCGATATTCAGTACGGCAACAGCATTTGCCTCCTGCAAAGCAATGTAAGCTTTATTGCCGCTTACCGCGATATATTCCGGCTCTAAATCGACAGAAGGCGCGGTATTCTTTTTCAGGACAATCCCTGCGGCGACGAGTTCATCGCGCTTCGCGTCAAATGACTTAAAGTCTACAGTAACCGCGTTTTTGGAGTCTACATCGATCACCGTTACGCTGCCCATGGGATCCACGGCGGCCGGATCAGTATATCCCTGGCGGGGCTCGCCTTCGTCGGCAGTTAAAGCCTTTGTGCCATCCTCGGTGAAGGTGACCATATCCGGTTGAACACCGGTTATGGCAATACCATTGTAGGTAAGACTGCCGTCTTCGTTACAAATAAAGAACAGTACACGGCCGGGTTTTGTATAATCGGCATCCTGCATGGCGACTGCCAGGGTCCCTCCGTCCGGTGAAACAGCAACAGATGTCATATCGCCGTAGTTGAAGCCGTCGCCAGCGTTTTCCGCAAGTTCGGCGGCTTTCAGCTCCGTACCAGTGAGGTTTTCAACCACGGAACCATTTTTTAGAGTTCTCATATCCACACAATCCAGTGTCCCTTTCACACCGTTGACGGAGTAGGCAAAACCGTTAGAGGCGTTATAAGCGGTGATTTCCGCGGAACCGCCGTCGGCACTGCAGGCCCCTGAATTGTACCGCGCGATCAACATGGTCCTTACGGCGGAGTTTGCATTGAAGAACCCGCTGTATTGCGTATCGGTCGTATCTACCGGAGTATAGCTTGACGTAGGCGGTGTCGGAGGCGTGGGTATACTGGGCGTGCCTGCATGCGGCCCTTTATCCTCGGGTACATCCTTGCTGTAATTGACCTCCTCAAAATCGTCAGCGTTGTTGTTGGTATCTGCAAATTCTTTGCGCCGAATGGCTTTCTTTTTGGACTGGATCGAGGCGAATGCGCCCTCATAGGCTGGGGGAGCCTGGTCCTCCGTGCCGTCATTTCCTCCGACGGCTGCCAGATCTACAAAGTCTGAGGGCAGTGTAAATCCGTCTGCGGTGATATCGCCGCTGAAGGATTCGGTCAAGGGCGTACTGCTGCTCATAAGCGCGATGGATAGTCCCTTGTTGTGCAAGGAGATATCCCATTCCTGATTGCCCTGCGGTACCTGGTAAGAGCCCGAAGGACTGGTGACAGCGCCGCAGCGGATGAGATAGTAGCCGTGGGCTTCAATCGTTCCGGTCAATGGCAATACGGCCCAATCGCTTGCCTGGTTCCCGCTCGCAGAAGAATGATACTGAATGGACCATCCGTTGATATCAACGGTATTGTCTGTAGGGTTGTACAATTCAATGAAGCTGTAATCGGCATACCCGTCATCCGACGCGCCATATACCTGATGGATGATCACATGTCCCTCTTCTGCCGCATAGGCGGGCAGGACCGCTGTCAGCAAAAGAATCAATGATGTAATGAGACTCAAAAAACGTTTCATTATATCCTTTTTCCTCCCTTTCTATTTTTATACGATTCTGTTTTATTATAAAGGGACAGTGAAAAATCCGATGTGCGGCTTGTGTAAAACGTTCGTGAAATATACAACACCGGGATACGCTTGGAAAAGACGAATCCCGGTGTTGTTACAGTAGTTCCTTTTTACGATTTTGCCTCAAACTGATGGTGGCAGTGCGGACAGGTAATCTGAATCTTGCCGCGTCCTCTGGGTACGCGAAGTTCGCGATGGCAGGAGGGGCAGGAATAGTAGCGGTAGATCTTGCGGTCGCGCAGTCGCCGGGAATACTTACGCAGAACTTTGCGTACCGGTGCGCTGAGCTCCAGAAATTTTTCGTTATCCCGCTGCCTCGCCGCGAGATTCCGGGATAGCATTCGGAACAGAAAAGCGAGCAGGGGAAGCATGGCAAGGACATAGATGGCTGCGGAACGGGCAAAGAGCTGTATAAAAGCAAATAGTAGGTATAAGAACATCAATGTCAGATTCAGCGAGTCCAGGGTGCCGTAGCGGCCTGACATAAAACGCTGCAGATACGCGCGGAAACGATCGAAAAGATTCATGGGTCTGTTACTCCTCTCAAATAAATGGACGACGGTCAAGGACCAGCTTTAACGGTTTGTCGCTGGAGAGTTCGCCGGGTAGAGCGGCCTGCAGTTCGCTCAAGGCGCAGATACATCCAAAGAGTGTGTGCAGATCGTTGAAACCGTCATGTGTGGCAGGATCCAGACCTTCCAGATATTCTATATATTCTTCAGCAAAATCATGCAGAGCGGATTTGCAGTCAGCAAAACGATAACCGCTTTGCCGCAGTGCGCGGTTCAGACAATACACCCAGTCGATTTCGGCAAAAGAAACGGCGTGTCCCAGGGTGGGCCAGCGATGGCCGCGATAGATGTCCAGACAGGTGTCGATCATCCTTTCCGGATATCGGAGCGGACGATGCGCATATTCATGATTGAACAGATAATGAAAAGACGATGCGAGATGCGGAAAAACGGTCGCTTCTTTTAAAATCCCGGAGAAGGAATCGCCCTGATGTGTGGGAATGACATAGCCCTTGCGCCAAAATCCGGTAGCAGGATCGGCATTCTCATACAGCCAGTCAAAATACCAGCCCTGCCATGTGAGACCGGCTTCCCCTTGCAGGACAAGTGCGGCATAGATGCCGGCGCCCTGGTGAGATGCGGTCCAGGGACTCTCGGCCCATGGCAGTTCATCAAGAAGGCGGTATAGATTCGGCTTTTCCAGGTATGGCTGCATCGCTTTCAGAGGGTATATGGCTTTGGCCTCAAACAGTTCCAGCGCGGCGATGCAGTGCGCGGTTGTGTGAAAGGTATGATGGGTTGCCTCTACAAACAGTCCGGTATCCGGATGCTGCAGATTCTGCAGGGTCTGTACCCAGGAAGCGCGTTCCGCGGCATCAGCAGGAAAAGCACCGAGCATATACAGGATATTGGCGGCATCGGCACAGCCGTATTCATTGAGCCCCAACTGCCGCGTTCCTTCCGGGTTTTGCCAGATCCAGCGGGCATATTCACCGGGATGCTCCAACTGATGGGTTTTAAGGACCTGCCGGGCACGGTCCAGAATGGGCTGTAGATTTTTCATACGATAAAAGCCTCCTTTAAGATGTTAGATCCCCAGCAGTAAAAACTGGGCGGTCGATGAGATACAGAACAGAATGGTGATACCCGTCAGGCGAGGACTGCTGCCGCGTTCTCGAAGAGCCGCCAGCGCCGGGATCCCGACAAAAAGCGTAGGGACGGCATAGCGGTAGCTCTGGGTACAAACATGCGGATAGCGGAAACAGAAGATGATAAAGGAGATCAGCGCTAGACCGTAGGTGACATACAACGTCAGATTTTCCTCGGTATTCAGGCGTTTGGCGTTCTGGTACATCCCGTACAGGGAGGCCGCGGCCAGACCGAGATTGGCACAGAAGAGCAGCGCGGAAACCGGTTGAATCAATTCGTTATATCGGGTCAGGGTTTGTTCTTCAAAGACAGAGGACTTGAGAAGGGCCAGGAGAATATTGTGCTCCAGATAAGTCGCGCCTTCTTTCCCATAAGAGATATATAGATATTGGAACTGCTCAGCCGACAGGTCAAACAGACGTTGTAGGGCTGTATAGGAAGAGCCCAGATATTGGGAGCTGTTTGTCGAGAGCGCGGGAACATAACCAAAAGGCAGACCGAAGAGAACATAACAGCGGATGTACCACCACAATCCGAGCGGAAGGCAGATCAGAGCGAATACGATAAACTGTGGGAGCAGGGAACGGATCCAGCCGCGGGTATGCAAGAGCTTCCATAAGAAGACCAACGCGGTCGCGGGAGCCAGATAGGCGACCGAGAGCTTGGTGGACATTCCCAGACCGATGGCCAGCGCCAGAAAAATAATATTGCGCATGCTGGGCTTGTGACTCCAACGAAGCGTATACAGCATAGCCAGCAGCATAAAAAGAATGGATAAAGCGTCATTGTTGACACTTCCGGATAAGAAGATAAAATACGGATGAAAACAGAATACAGTAAGTGCCAAGCATAAGGGACGGCCGGAGAAGCGCAGCTCCCGGAGCAGACGCTCCATCAGGATCATACAGGCAGAAGTATAGAAGAGGGGCAGGAGCTGAAGATTTTCCCAGCTGCCGTTGCCCAGAAGGAGATTGAACTTCATCCAGAGTGCCGATAGAATATGATGCAGCGGCGGATGATAAAACTGAAACTGTTCCCTGGGATCAAAATCCGGCAGATGCCCGTTCTCCATAAGGTAGCGGATATATCCGGCGTGTCCGTTTGCGGAGTCCGTAAAGCTGTGAACATCATGCTGCCTGGTTCCGACGCCGGTGTATAGGACATAGAGCAGCTTCAGAAGAAAGCCGGCTGCCAGGATCAGCAGAATCCATTGTATTTCCTCGGTGACGCCGCGGCCTAAAAGAGAACAAAGCCATAGGGTCAGGATGGACAGGCCAAGAACGGCAAGAAAGGGGATCGATACATTATGCAGAACCGTCAGCAGCCAGCCCAGCAGCATCAGCGGAAATAGACCGATCCAGGGCAGATGTTTATTTAGATTCATGATACGCCTTTTCTGTATTGACATTCCACACAGGAGTCTTGTCCGAGCTGTTTGTCATGACGCATTTAGCGGCTTCCATAGCGCTCAGCATGGAATGATCCATGTTGTTATAGCGGTGTTGTCCGTTACGGCCGATGCAGAACAGATTCTCATAGGTGTTAAGATATTCAGTCAGACGGTCAATCTGCGCATAGGTATCAAAATAGGCGGGATAGGCCTTCTTGACCTTTTCCCGGTGAGAATCCAGAACCGGGGCATTGCGGTCCAGCACGCCCATTTGGATGAGTTCCTCCACTGCCTGACGCGTGCAGGCTTTTTCGTCCAGATTCCAGAAGGAGTCACCTTCGTTGCAGAAGTACTCCAGGCCGATCCATACGGTATGCTCCGGATCCTCTACCATATAGGGCGACCAGTTGTTAAAAATCTGAATTCGTCCCAGCTTTACCTGTGTCTCCTGTACATAGATCCAGCAGTCGGGCACGATCTGACCGAGCGTGGGGATCGAAGTCTCATTTTTCAGGTTCAGTCGGTTGACAAGCAGCCCTACAGTAACAAAATCACGGTAGGGGAGTCCAGCGGCAATCCGGCTTACATCCTCCGGAACCGCGGAATCCATATCGGCGACGAGATCCTTGAGGGGCATGGAGGAGAAAAAGATATCTCCGGAGATCGTTTGGATGCCGTCCGGTGTCTCACAGTCTACGGAAACAATCCAGCCATTCTCACAGTGAATCCGGGTTACACGGTGATGACGGAGCAATTGGGCGCCGCGATCGACTGCTTCCCGCGCGGCGGTCTCCCAGAGCTGACCGGGGCCGTATTTAGGATACCAGAACTGCTCGATCAGCGAAGTCTCTACCTGCTTACCCTCTTTTTTGCCGAAAGCCTTAGAGAACATATCCTTCAGCATGGCAATGACGGAGAGGCCCTTGACGCGCTGAGAACCCCAGTCGGCAGAGATATCCCGCGGATGGCGTCCCCAGACCTTGGCCGTGTAATCTTCAAAGAACATACTGTAAAGGGTCTTGCCGAAGCGGTTGATATAGAAGTTTTCCAGAGAATCTTCCGGCTTTTTGACGATCAGGGACTTCAAGTAGCTGAATCCGACCTTGAGTGTGCGCCAGAGTCCCATATTGCGCAATGTCTGCCATTTCAGGCTGACAGGATAATCAAAGAATCTATTCAGATAATAGATACGGGACACCCGGTTGCGGATCAGCATAACCCGGTCGTCCTGTTCCGGATCCGGACCGCCGGCAACAATGGGTGACTCTCTGTGCAGAAGCTTGTCATCCAGACTGGGAGAACCCTGCAGAGGCATCAGATCCGCCCACCATTGCATGACACGATCATCCTTGGAAAAGAAACGGTGCCCGCCGATATCCATACGGTTGCCGTGATGCTGCACAGTTCGTGAGATTCCCCCAATCTCCCCGCTTTCCTCCAAGATGGTGACTTCATATTCTTCCGGAGTCTTGCGTAAAAATTCCAATGCGGCCGTCAGTCCGGCCGGTCCCGCACCGATGATGACGATTTTTTTCATAAGAATCCACCTCGCTATATGTCTATTATACTAGTTTTAGTATAACACAGATAACGGAAGCTGTCCATTCCCATCCGGGGTTGTTCAGAAAAAGTTCAGGTTCAGCCAAGAAAAACGCTGCACCAATGACGGTGCAGCGTTTTGCGAACAGATTATTTTTTCTCATCAAGAAGTATAACGCCGTCGGCAGGATTACGGTCGATCGCGCCTACAATGCGGTGCGGGCAATACGGCTCCTCAATGTAGGAGATATCCTCCTCCGTAAGCCATACGGTGAGTGCGGCTGCGGCGTCATCCAGATATCCGGCCCGTGTGGCGCCGACAATGGGGGAGGCTATACCCTTGGCCCAGTGCCATGCAAGAGCGATTTCAGACATCTTTACGCCGTATCTTTCGGCCAGTGTATGAACGCGGGTAACGATCTGCATATCCTGTTCCTCCGTACGATCATATTTGCCCATAGCGACTCGGTCTGTATGGCTGCGAAGTGTGTCCGTGTTCCAGGTAGGCCGGGTCAGGTGCCCGGCGGCCAGCGGACTGTAGGGCATCAGAGATACATCCATCTGACGGCAAATGGGGATCAACTCCCGCTCATCCTCACGGTATAGCAGGTTATAATGGTTTTCCATGGCCTCAAATCGCGCCCAGCCATGGTCACGGGCAATCAGCTGCAGATTGTAGAACTGATAGCCATACATAGCGGATGCGCCGAGAGCACGGACTTTACCGGCTTTCACCAGATTGTTCAGCGCTTCCATCGTTTCTTCCATGGGTGTCGCGTAATCAAAGCGGTGGATGATGTAGAGATCGAGATAATCGGTCCCCAACCGCTTCAGACTGCCGTCGATCTCGCGGAAGATGGCTTCCCGGGAGAGTCTGCCGGGGTTAAAGTAGACTTTGGAAACGATAATGACCTTGCTTCGTCCAATCTGTTTTTTCAGCGCCCGGCCCAGGTACTCTTCACTGGTTCCGGCAGAGTAGCCGTTCGCGGTATCAAAGAAATTGATGCCAAGATTCAGCGCGTGCTTTATGACGTTGTCAGCAGCGTTTTCATCCAATGTCCAGTCATGCATGGTTCCGGCCTGGCCGAAGCTCATGCAGCCCAGACAGATTTTGGAGACTTCAATATCGGTTTTTCCAAGCTTTGTATATTCCATCTTATTCCGTCCTTTCCAATACAGCTGTAAAATCGCCGCTCATACCGGCCAGAATATCCATTCCGGATCACAGCACTCCGGCTCGCCTTCCGTAGGCAGTGTCTCTGGGGGATAAGCGATCTTTTCGGTAGCGTTATAATCTGAAAAATTCAGCTCCATGGGGAGTGCTTCATAGAGGGCTCCTCTTTTCGGATCAATTGTCTGGAACCATAATGAGCGATGAAGATACACAGGCCCATCAGCGCCAGGTAGTCCCCATAGAATAACAGTTTGGATTCGTTGTAATCCAGAAATACAAACTCGCTTTTCAAAAACAGATAAGAGGCAAGATCACGGCTGATAAATACATAGACGCCGTAAGCCGCAACGGCCGCGCAGGCAAGGAAAAGCACGGTGCTTCCCGCCTTGGAGGGCTTTAGCCTCAGCTGCCTTTTTAGCATGCTGAGGATCATATTCCAATGCAGCCCCAGGTGTATGCTCATCAGGAGAAAACCCCAGTAAGCGCCCAGAATATGCAGCCGCCGGGCCAGTGCCATTCCGTGTTCAATGGACAAGAAGGCGAATGCATGACGGGACATAACGATTCCACTGTACATGAGCGCCAACATCGCCAGCAGCACCCCAATATCCACACACAATGTCAAGACACGCAGGGGAGTGTATTTGCCCTGGAAGATCCGCCTGTGCCAATTCAGATTCAGGACATGGTGGAGGATAAACAGCAGAAACATCCCGGCGCCCACCCATTCATGCGCGCACTCTCCCCAGAATTGGTATCCCATCAAAAACAGCAGCGCCAGTGTCATCCCGAGATCGGCAGTGAGCTTGACGGCTATTTTCGGTTTCATGCTTCCGCCGCCTTGTGAATGCAGGAGATCGCGTTCAGACTGCGGGGATACCCAATGTAGGGCAGACACTGAGAGACGACCCGCGTCAAAAAGGCCGAATCGTTGCCGAGATTCATATTGCCCTTGGCATGGGCGATGAGCTGAGGCTCGCAGCCGCCCTGAGCCATCAAAAAGCAGAAGGTGATCATTTCCCGCTGCTTCAGATCCAGTCCGGTGCGGGTGTAGTAATCTCCAAAGCAGTTGTCCGCCAGCCAGCGGTTGATATGACTCTTCTTCCAGGCCTCGTTCATGCCTTCTCCGAAGATCGTCACCTGTGCCGCAATTCCCTTTTCCAGGCGATCTTCCATGGTGGTGGTGGATTGGCAGGGGAGAGGAAGTACAATTCCCTGCTGTTCCAGAACGGTGTTGGCCGCGTTCAAAAATGGCAGGACACGGCCGTAGCCCAGATAATCTGTGGCCTGATAGACACATTCTTTGGCCATAACCGGTGTTACACCATTCTCCAGGGCTTCCGGCAGAAGCTCCCGGTAGGCATCCGCACCGCCGCAGCCGATCAGTGTTGCCAGAATTGCGAGATACCGAGTCGGTGCCGGGAGCTGCTGTCCTTCTTCATTTACGACTTCATCAAAAGCAAAGTGTTCAAAGTGCTCCGCGAATTCAGGGTCTGTTCTTTTCATGTCCATAGATAATTCCTCCTTATTGAATGGTTCAAATGGTTTCGAGCCACTGTGCTACAGCATTGTCCGGATCGCCGGCAGCACTGCTGCCAATGTGCAGCCCTTCGGTAACAATCGCGTCCGGTTCCAGATTTTTCACCTCATTGACGGTATTGGACAATCCGCTGCCGCCGGAAGTGCAGAACAGCGCGACAGTCTTGCCGGACAGATCATAGGTGTCAAAGAAAGTGTACAGGATCATGGGCATATCGCCCCACCAGTTGGGAAAGCCCACATAAACGGTATCGTAATCATCGATATTTTCAATGATATCGGCAATCTCCGGACGGGCATCCGCCTGCTGTTCCGCTTTTGCGGCATCAACCACCGTATTGTAGTCAGTGCTGTATGGAGTTTGCGGCGCGATCTCAAAGATATCGCTTCCGGTCTGGGACTGAATGGATTCCGCTACCTTACGGGTGTTGCCGGACCAGGAAAAGTAGACGACCAGAGAGCGATGGAGCGGCGCGGGAGTACTGGACTCATCTTGTGCCGGCTGTGAATCCAGAAGGGATGGGATCCCGGAATCTGCGTTGTCTGCGCAGGAAGTCAGTACTGCCGTAAGACAGAAAATCATTAAAAGAGCAAAAAATCGTTTCATAGAATAAGCCTCCTTAGGATTGACTGCGGCTTGCGCGGGAGATTTCAAATTGCAGATAATCCAGCCGATCGAGCTGTTTTTGCTTGCAATGAATTTCCTCAAGCATACCGGTTCTCTTTTTTCGGAGCATCGCGATTCTTTCTTCGGCGGTTCTGCTGCCCAATAAGGACAGGCGCATGTAGCATTCTGCCTCGTCCTTACTGAAGCCGGATTCGTACAGGGTCAGAATCAGACTCAGCCGTTCAATATCCGTCTGGTCGTATTGCCAGTTTCCGGCGGATTTTCCGGGTCCTTTGCATAAGCCCCAGCGTTCATACTCTTGCAGTATTTTCAGCGGGATCTTATAGCGGACGCTAGCCTCATGGATCGTCATGGGTATTCCTCCAAAGATAAAATACAGGTGCTCCATCATAGGGAACACCTGTATTTTACCGACATTGAGACGTAATGTCTAATACTTATTGATTATCGCAAGATATGCCC
>CAVGBV010000016.1:13144-15784 GCA_963627615.1 Alloprevotella sp. | reverse complement strand
ATATGCCCACGATGTATTTCTTAGCAAACTCAATCAAGGCAGAGGCAGCGGAAGAAAAGACCTGCTCCTTCTTCCAGGCCAGAGCGGTTGAGGATTCTAACCGCGGCGCAAAAGGGATAAAACGCAGGCCGTCATAGTGACAGTTCAGACGGATCGCGAGGACGGCGCCAATGTTGCTCTGTGCCAATAGGGCCTCGTTATAGAGGAGATTGCCTCTGGCAATGATATCGACTTCCGGCAGAGCAGCTCCCAGCCATTTCCCGAGATTGCTCTCCGCGATATTGCTGACGGCAGAGATCAGGGGAAGGCCCGCGAGGTCTCCTGGCGAGATCTGATCCTTGTCCGCAAGCGGAGAATCCTCCCGAACCAACGCTCCCCATTGTTCTTTGACCGGCATGGAAATAAATCCGTATTTACGGATATCGATAGGCTCTGCCATCAGCCCCATGTCCAAAAGACCGCGTTCGATGTTATCCCGGATGTTTTCGGCGTTGCCGCTGAAGATCTCATAGCGGACACGGGGATATTGACTCCGAAATGCCGCGATACAGTCTGTCAGAATTCGGGTGGACAAAAATTCTCCGCTGCCGATGGTGACGGTTCCTTCCTGGTTGTCTTCTTTATACAGAAAATCCCGCTTGGTATTATCCGCAAGTGTGAGAATCTCCTGCGCACGGCGCCGTAAGAGCATTCCGTCCTCGGTCAGAACAATATTATGGCTGCTGCGGGTAAACAGCTTGACGCCAAGTTCTGCCTCCAGATCAGCGATCTGCCGGGAGAGTGTTGGCTGAGTGACATGCAGCTGTTCTGCGGCTCGTGTAAAGTTCTCTTCTCTGGCGATAGCAAGGAAGTAGTTCAGCACTCGAAGTTCCATGGGGATTCCTCCGTCACTGGGCGTCCAGGTTTTTTTCGAAACAATAAAACGGATAATCACGAACCCGTGCATCTTTCTCAGGATAGTAGATCTCTCCTACTTGGCGGAAGCCCATACGGCGGAAAAGGTGCATGGGGCCGGGATTGATTGACAGACAATCGATGTGGAGTGAGAGGAGCCCGCGCTGCTGTGTCAGCTCCAGGCCGAAACGCAGCAGTTCCTTGGAGATCCCGCGCTGCTGATGCAGGGGAGATACGGCCAGACGATGTGTAGTCAGGGACTCTTCCCGCGGATGGGTGAAGGAGACAAAGGAATATTGCGGAACCTCCCGCTGATCCAGCGTAATCAGGCCGCATAGCTCTCCCCGGTGGTAATAACCGTACAGAGAACCGGCACTGGCATCGGCCAGAGCTTCTTTATAAGAAGGATATCCGGCGTTCCAGTTATAAAAACCATGGGCATTCATATGCTGCGCGCACAGGTGATAGACTTCGGCCGCGGCTTCTGCCTCAGAGACGGTGACGGGACGAATCATAGAGTATCCTCCGGCAGGATCCGGCGTGCCTCCAGATAGAAGCGCTTGTCCTCGGCATGGCCCATAGAGAAGGTCTTACGCGGCAGAACTCCGCCCTGAATGATGCCGGGGAAGAGATCCGCTTTCTGCATCCCCTGGAACGTCACGGCGATATTGCCGGGTTCCTTGGCCAGAGACCGTATCGTATCCAAGCCATGGATATAATCGATCGAAGCCTCCGGATGCTCTGATAAGAATCGATCCAGCAGCGGCTGCAGCACACTGACCGGAAGCATGCCGGAAGGAACCGGGATGCTGAGCGTCCGGCGTTCCAGCTCGCTTTGAAAATAAAGGCTGATCTCGCCGGGCTTGGAACCGCCGCCGTGAAAGTCCGGGGCCTGCTGTCTCAAAAAGGCCAGAAGTGTATCCAGCTCGACACCGCTGATGAGACGGTAGATCGGTTCAAAATCCAGCGACGGATCATGCAGATTGACAAGCTCAGCAAGGGCATACCGGGCCGGATGATGGGCAGCCGCTTCCGCTCCCAGTGTTTGTTTGAGTGTTTCGTAGCATTCCTTGGCGCTGGCCAGGGAATGGTTGCCGTCTCCGACAGCAAAGACCAGCGGAGAAGCGTCCGTCGCGTATTTGTTCTGAAAATACGCGGGATCCGAGAAGCGCAGCATTATCTGAGACACATAGTCCCTGGCCTCCGCATCCAGTAAAAAGCCGGAGACATGGCCGCTGTGCATCATCAGATCAAAATCATAGACAGGAGTATAGGCGTCCTTACGCTCAGCCAGGACCTCGATCAGCTCCCGGTTCGGGTCATCCAGTAAAAGCATCAGGTGAGGAAGTTCCAGAGAGGCGCCGCGGCGAATCTTGACACGCGGTGGGATCCGTTCCAGCACGGTTTCCTCTGTGGCGCGGATATAAGAAGAAGCGCCGCTGTGATAATCATACTGCTCCAGATCGACCAGCCCCAAGAGTCCCTTGCGTACGCGGCCGTCCGCCAATGTGCGTTCCAGATAGATCATAGCGTCAGGATAAGCGCGGAACAGTCCGTCGGAGAGATACCGCTGCATGGTAAGGTTGATCGAAGCGATGCGCTGTTCTACGGCAGCCGGCCCCTCCTTCAGATAGATCTCCGGCAGTGTGATATGATACGCGGAAGGATGGTCCTGAGCCATAGCCGCAACCTCTGCCCAATAGGAATCGTCAGAAGTAAACTGGTCGCAGGCGATGGTACTCCATA
>CAVGBV010000016.1:0-13134 GCA_963627615.1 Alloprevotella sp. | reverse complement strand
GTTCATATCGGACACCTCCTGAAGTGTAAATAAAAGATAGAAAAAAATCTGTATCCAAAGGATACAGATCATAAGCGGAGAGGGTAGGATTCGAACCCACGGCCCCTTGCGGAGTCACTGGTTTTCAAGACCAGCTCCTTAAACCACTCGGACACCTCTCCAGACATGAGGACAAACCCTCGTGACAGTTTCTAATTATATAGAAAAAAATCTGAATTGTCAAGCCCTTCGTTGGAGGGAAGCCAATTTTTTCATGACGAGAATGAGCGGCCGGTACAGCACCAGACCGGAGACGAAGTTGCCCAGACAATGGATGATATCAAACGGGATTCCGTTGATCCACCACGCGACAGCCGTTCCGATTCCGCCGACAAAGAAATAGGGGATCGTGCACAGGGCGCCGAAAGCGAGTCCGTAGAACCCCAGGACAAATGACCACAGAAGCCAGGAGTCGTAGCGGCGCAGAAGCATGGCGATGCCCCACAGAATCGCCCAGACATACAGATACATGATCCACCACAGGCCAAAACCGTAGAGGAGTCCTTCCAGCAGCACAAAGACATAGATGGCGCCCAGAGCGCGGACACCAAAGGTCAGTGTATAAACAAGGCATAGAATGGAGACCAATTCGATATTGGGCAGGGGTGACAAGGCGACCTGGACGGCGAAAAGAATTGCCCCCAGGAGCGCCTGAATCACAAGGTCACGAACCTTCATCTTAATAACCGGTGGTCAGCGTGATCTCAAAGCTGTCTCCATCCGCGATCGGCGTGGAATCTACACCCGTCATCAGCATCTCGCCGCCCTTGGTGAAGCACCACCACTGCTGCTTGCTGTCATCAGCGCTGACGCCGTCTACAACTGTTACAAAAAGACCGTATTCGGATTCGCTGCCGGAGATCAGATTCTGTTCCTCCAGTGCCTGACGCAGGTATTCGGCGTCCGTATGCAGAGTGAATTCCCGAGTGTCCGTATCGGATACGACAACCTCGATGTGAATTGTCTTGGCACCCTGCTGAACAGCGGGTCTTGTCAGTGTAAAGATCAATGCTGCTGCCGCAATCAGCACGACCAGAACGCTGGCAATGAGGATCAATGTTTTTTTGCTGAGCTTCTTTTGTTCGTTCATTGCAATTGTTCCTTTCTGTTTTGTAAATAGAATGAATACGGGCGGGGGATGCCAGGGTCTCGTGGCAGATGGCCGCGGCAGCAGGTAAGTCTTCTGGCTCTGAGGCAGCCGATCCGTCTTCCCGATTGCTCAGTGACGTCCCGTTTTTCCTTTGCGGCAGAAAAAACGGCTGGATCAGCCTATAGGCCTCTTACAGCGACGAGTTCGCGCAGGATTTTCACCTGCTTCCTTTATTAAGGTGCGGGGAACCGTTCCCGCCTGCTGCTTTTCCGCTTGTCCATTATAGCAGGGTAAGGTCTGAAAAACAACATTTTTCTTGCGTAAATGTAGGGAATATATTATAATAAGGAGAGATATCGAGGAAAAGGAGGAGCGGAGCTTGGGGATTTTATGTTTTGCGGTCGTTTTGACAGGCATAGGTCTGTATCTGTTTGTGATGGCTTATACGCTGTGTTATCCGATTCTGCGCCCCAGACGCTTTTCCGGAGCAAGAAATTTGAAGCCCGATCAGGAGATACGGTGTCGGACAAGCGATGGCTGTAGGCTTCGGGCGGAGCTGTACAGAACGCCTTATTCCATGGGACGGGCAGTGATTCTCCTCAATGGAGGTCGGATGGAAGAGGACAAAATCCAATGGTTTATCGGCAGAGGGTATCATGTGATATCATTCCGCCAAAGAATAAAACGAACGCTGGGCAATCGGGAGCGTCGGGATCTGCGCCTCATATTTACCATGACACGGCGGATCCTGGGAGAGAACTGCAGGATCGGAACCTGCGGTACAGGACCGGAAGCTGTTACGGCACTGCTTCATGCCTGCATAGATGACCGGGTGGATTTTGTGATTGCCGAGGATGCCTGGTCGGATCCGGAAGAATTATTAAAGGGACGACTGAGAAGGAAAAGATATCCGGCGTATCCGATTCTGTGGGCGGCGGATCTGTTATGCAAGCTGCGCGCGGGATGTTTTCTGCGGGAAGTATCTCCGGAGAAGGAGATCGAGAAACGGAATGGCTTGATGGCGGTGCCGGTGCTGTTTATTGCCGGAGACAAAAACCGGGTTGTTCCCAGCGTCATGTCCGAGAGGCTCTATGAGATCAAGCAGGGCAGCCGCGCTCTGTATGTGTGTCACGCCAGTGGCAACAGGAAAAACAGACAGTCAGATCCGGTACAGTATGAGCAGCAGCTGGATGCTTTTTTAAGAGAGAATATAAGAGAAAAAGCAGCGATATAAGAGAGAATATGGGAGGAAGCGAAAATGAAATATGGTGGGTACAGGCCCAGCTATGGCAAGGGAGCCTATTACAAGGCGAGGGCCAAGATCAATCTGACATTGGAGGTTGGGGAGAAGCGGCCCGACGGCTTCCATGAGGTATCGATGATCATGCAGAGCCTGAGATTATGGGATGATGTGGAGCTGTTCTTCAGCCAGGGGCCGGAGAATACGGTGGAGTGCAACATCCCCTTTTTTCGGGCGGATGAGAAAAATATCGCGTATCGGGCGGTGCTGCTCATGCAGGAGCGGTATCATCTGACACAGCCGGTACACCTCAGGATACGCAAGAAGATTCCGATCGCGGCCGGCCTGGCCGGGGGCAGCGCGGATGCGGCCGCGGTTCTGCGCGGAATGAGCAAGCTGTATTCGCTGCGGTTGTCCACGGAACAGCTGATGCAGATCGGCGCGGAATTGGGATCGGATATCCCGTTTTGCATCATGGGAGGAACCTGCCTCGCGACCGGACGGGGCGAAAAGGTGGAGATGCTCCCCGCGTTTCCGACGACCTATGTGCTTTTGATTAAGCCGGATTTCAGCGTATCGACGCCCTGGGCCTACCGTGTGTTCGACGAGGAGCCGCCGCAGAAAAAACCGGATTACAAGCATATGCTGCAGATCATTCAGGATGGACGGCTGGATCAGATTCAGGAAGAGATGATCAATATGCTGGAAAAACCGGTGATGCGCGAATATCCGGTCCTGCAGGAGATCAAGGAAAAGATACTGGCAGAAGGCGCGATGGCGTCCGCCATGAGCGGGAGCGGGCCCACAGTCTATGGGCTCTTTCGTGAAGAAAAGACGGCAAGAGAGGCTTACGCGAAGCTGCGGAGCGCGCTGCCGTACAGATATCAGGTCATATGTACACAGACAGAGAATCCCAGATATCAGATAAAAGGAGAATGGAAATGAATGTAGTCGTATTTTTTACGGATCAGCAGCGGTGGGATACCACCGGCGCCGCGGGAAATCCGTGCGGGCTTACGCCCAATTTTGATAAAATGGCGCAGGAGGGAACCTATGTCAGCGAGGCTTTTACCCCGCAGCCGGTATGCTGTCCGGCCAGAGGCGTCCTGCAGACAGGAAAATACGCGACGACGATCGGAACCTACCGCAACGCCAGAGTCCTGGGACGGGAACATAAGACGATGGCTGACTATTTTAACGCGGCCGGATATGATACAGGGTATATTGGGAAATGGCATCTCGGTTCCGGGAAAAAGGAGGTTGTCGAGGAAGAGCGGGGAGGATATCAGTACTGGCTGGGCGCGAATTCCCTGGAACATACCTCCACAGCCTATGATACGGTTGTGTATGACAATGACAATCAGGAGGTCAAGCTTCCGGGATATCGGGTGGACGCGTTGACGGATGCTGCGATCCGGTATATTGATGCGCATAAGGATCATCCGTTTTTCCTGTTCGTATCCTATTTGGAACCGCATTTTCAGAATTCCAATGACAGCTTTCCGCCTCCGGATGTGGACTATATGAGGGCGTATCCGTATATGCCGCCGGATCTTGGAGCGCTGGGAGGAACGGCCTGGCAGCATCTGTCCGGCTATTACGGCATGGTGAAACGGCTGGATCAGGCGCTGGGCCGAGTGCAGGACGCATTGAAAAGTCTGAATCTCGCGGAAGATACGATTGTTTTATTCACATCGGACCACGGCTGTCATTTCAAGACGCGTAACAAAGAGTATAAGCGTTCCTGCCATGAGAGCTCCATCCATATCCCGATGGCACTGACCGGAGGGCCTTTTACCTCTGGAGGAAGGATGAGACAGCTGGTGAGCCTGGTGGATATCGCTCCGACATTGCTGGAGGCGTGCGGCCTGGAGGTGCCGGAGGATATGCAGGGACATTCGTTCCTGCCCTGTCTGCGCCACCCGGAGAATAAAGGCGAGGACGCGGTATATGTGCAGATCAGTGAGTCTCAGGTGGGACGGGCCATCCGTACACATCGCTGGAAGTACTCGGTAGAGGCTCTGGATATGGATCCCCTCCGGGACCCGGCTTCGGATCATTATACGGAGACATTCCTGTATGATTTGGAACACGATCCGTGGGAACAGAACAATCTGATTCATAGCCAGGCGCATGAGCCAGTGTGCGCGGTGCTGCGCGAGAAACTGCTGGAACGGATGCGGCTTGCCGGAGAGGCGCCGGCAGTGATTGAGAGCGCGGAAAAGAAAAAGATGGGCGCCCTGAAGATTTTCCCGGGAGAAGAATGGTTGTGATGCAAAAGGGAGCGCGCAACAAAATCAGTGATGTCCGGGGCGTTTCCGTGGGGCATTATACGGTGGACACGCCGACGCATCATACCGGTGTAACGGTGATTTTGCCCTGCCCGGAGGAGTCGGAATTCATCTTTACCCATAAGATGCCGGCGGCCGCCGTGGTGTTAAACGGCTACGGAAAGAGCCAGGGGCTGGTGCAGATTCAGGAGCTGGGTACACTGGAGACGCCGATCGCGCTGACCAATACGCTCAATGTGGGCCGGGTGCATGACGCGCTTGTGGAGTATATGGTCGGGCAGGCGGAGAAGCGCGGTGTGGAGCTGCGGTCGGTCAACCCGGTCGTAGGGGAGTGCAACGACGCGTCGCTGAACCGGATTACGGAGCGTGTGATAGGGATTCCGGAGGTCATGAGCGCGATTGAAAGCGCCGGAGCGGACTTTGAGGAAGGTGATGTGGGAGCGGGCAAAGGGACGACCTGCTTTGGACTCAAAGGCGGAATCGGCTCGGCTTCCCGAGTCTTTCAGGTAGGGAAGGAGCGTTATACACTGGGTGTGCTGGTGCAGAGCAATTTTGGATCTACTGAAAATCTGTGGATTGACGGGCAGCCGGTGGGACGCAGGATCCTGCAGGAGATCACACCGTCCGCACTGGATAAGGGATCCATTATGATTGTGATGGCGACGGATCTCCCGGCATCGGATCGTCAGCTGACCCGGATCATCAAACGAGCCGGCGTGGGATTGGCGCGTATGGGTTCCTACTGGGGTCACGGCAGCGGCGACATTGTCATCGGGTTTTCTACGGCACAGCGGATTTCGACGGAGGAACAGGCTGGAACCGTGCCGTTTCGAATGCTGAACGAAGAGTATATCGATACAGTTTTTCAGGCGATGGCGGACGCGACGGAGGAAGCGGTATTGCGTTCTATGCTGCAGGCGGACGCGGTGGAAAACCGCCGCAGTCTCAAAGAATTTTTGCAAAAATAATGGTATTTTCAGAATGCATGTGTTATAATGTAAATACATATATATGAATGGAGGTAATCACATGGAATTTCCGCAGAGTTTTTCTCTGGAAGGCAAGGTAGCCCTTATCACGGGAGCTTCCTATGGAATTGGTTTTGCCATTGCTACGGCATACGCAAAGGCCGGCGCAACGATCGTATTTAATGATATCAAGCAGGAACTGGTAGACAAGGGCCTTGCGGCTTATAAGGAAGAAGGAATCGAAGCTCATGGTTATGTCTGCGACGTAACCAATGAAGAAGCAGTACAGGCCATGGTCAAGAAGATCGAAGAGGAAGTCGGCGTGATCGATATTCTGGTCAATAACGCAGGCATCATCAAGAGAATTCCGATGACGGAGATGACCGCGGATCAGTTCCGCCAGGTAATCGATGTCGATCTGAACGCTCCCTTTATCGTATCCAAGGCAGTCATTCCGAGCATGATCAAGAAGGGACACGGCAAGATTATCAACATCTGCTCCATGATGAGTGAGCTGGGCCGTGAGACGGTTTCCGCATACGCGGCAGCGAAGGGCGGACTGAAGATGCTGACCCGCAATATCGCTTCTGAGTATGGTGAGTTCAACATTCAGTGCAACGGCATCGGCCCTGGATATATCGCGACTCCGCAGACCGCGCCGCTTCGTGAGATTCAGCCGGACGGCAGCCGTCATCCGTTTGATCAGTTCATCATTGCCAAGACTCCGGCCGCTCGTTGGGGCCAGACCGAGGATCTGCAGGGACCGGCCGTGTTCCTGGCATCCGACGCGTCCAATTTTGTCAATGGTCATGTGCTGTATGTAGATGGTGGTATCCTGGCATACATCGGCAAGCAGCCGAAGTAAGACAGATCGGATTCCTGACAGGGCGTTTTCGAACGCCCTGTTTTTGTATGCAAAAGATTCCGGAAAAACAAAAATCTGCGCAAATTATTCATAAAATTGCCGGAAGAACTTGACAATCATGCAAAAAAGTATGATAATAACACGTATACGAGGCAGCTCCCCGTAGGAAAGGAAGATAGCAATGGAGAAGAAGAATATCGACTGGGCCAATATTGGATTTGGCTATATTCAGACAGATAAACGGTATGTATCCAATTATAAGAACGGCGCCTGGGACGAGGGCGGATTGACAGATGACGCAACGGTAACGATCAGTGAATGCGCCGGTGTACTGCAGTATGCCCAGACGGTTTTTGAAGGATTGAAGGCGTATACGACCGAGCAGGGACATATTGTAATCTTCCGCCCGGATCTGAACGGAGAGCGGATGGAGAACTCCGCGAAGCGTCTGGAGATGCCTGTTTTCCCCAAGGAGCGTTTTGTAGAAGCGGTTCGTCAGACGGTCAAGGCCAATGCGGCATATGTACCTCCGTATGGTACAGGCGCGACGCTGTATGTTCGTCCGTATATGTTTGGCTCCAGCCCCGTAATCGGTGTAAAGCCGGCGCAGGAGTATCAGTTCCGTGTTTTTGTAACGCCGGTAGGCCCTTATTTTAAGGGCGGTGTAAAGCCTCTTACGATCTGCGTAAGTGATTACGACCGTGCGGCGCCGCAGGGAACAGGGCATATCAAGGCGGGCCTGAATTATGCGATGAGTCTTCATGCAATCGTGTCTGCGCATGAAAACGGTTTTGATGAAAATATGTATCTGGACGCGGCAACCCGGACCAAGGTGGAGGAGACCGGCGGCGCGAACTTCATTTTTGTCACCAAGGACAACAAGGTGGTTACGCCCAAGTCCTCCAGTATTCTGCCGTCCATTACCCGCCGTTCTCTGGTGTATGTAGCCAAGGAGTATCTGGGACTTGAGGTAGAAGAGCGAGAGGTATATCTGGACGAGGTGAAGGACTTCGCGGAGTGCGGTCTGTGCGGAACGGCAGCTGTTATCTCCCCGGTCGGCAAGGTCGTGGATCATGGTAAGGAGTATGTTTTTGCGAGCGGCATGGAGAAGATGGGCCCGATTACGCAGAAGCTCTATGATACATTGACCGGTATTCAGATGGGAAGACTGGAAGCACCGGAAGGCTGGATTCAGGTTATCGAATAATTCGGCCATCATTCAGAGAAAAAGGACACCCGGAGAATCGACAGATTTTTCGGGTGTTTTTGTAAACAGAGGATAATATGGAATATCTGATATTTTTTACGATCGCGATCGGCGCGGTCTTTGTGGTCATTATGCATATGGAGCCGAGAACCTTGTGGAGCGGCGCGGTCTTTGTGGTTTTCATGATCCAGCTGGCGGCTCTGGCCATTGTGTCCGTGGCAGAGTATTCCGAATGGATTCTGCAGCATGAGTGGATCTATATCCTGCTGTTTGCGGCGGCAGCGATCGCTTTTTTGTTCATTATATTGTTTCCGGCCTTATTGATACTGATGTTTCTGGTAGAGGGCATCCGGGTACTCAAGAAAGAGGGAAAAAGCTTTTCCAATGCGTTGTCGCTTCTCTTTGCGCTGCTTTTGACAGGGTATATCATCGGCTGGCCGCTGGTAGGACAACTGCGCCTGGGAACTTGGGGCAGTCTGGTTTATATCAGTATCAGCGGGTTTATCCTGTATCTTCTGATGCTGATGACGATGTATGTGCTGTCCGCGCTTTTGAATCTGTTTCATCTCTGCAAGAGAAAGAGGCTGGACTATATTGTGGTCTTGGGGTGCGGAGTATCCGGCGATCGGGTGACGCCGCTTTTGGCCGGGAGGATCGAGAAGGGCATGCAGCTCCTACGTTATAATCCCCATGCGAGACTGATTCTGTCCGGAGGACAGGGAGAGGGAGAAACGATTCCGGAGGGAGAGGCCATGGCGGCCTATGTGCAGGAGCGGGGAGCCGATATGGGGCGGGTCATTGTGGAAAATCGTTCAGCCAATACCCGGGAGAATCTGCTGTTTTCCAGGAAGCTGATGGAGGGCAAGAAGCTCAGGATTGCGCTGGTTACAACAGGCTACCATGTGTTCCGGGCATTGATTCTCGCAAGGAAGTGCGGCATTCGTTGTATCGGTTACGGAGCCAGAACCAAGTGGTATTTTACGCTGAACGCTCTGATCCGGGAATTTGTCGGCTATCTGAAGCTTTCATGGAAGCTGCATACCGGCGTACTGGCAGGGATGGTGCTGCTCTTTTTGGTGTTAATGCTGGTGCTGTAAGGGGAAAATCTCTTAGGAATTGACAGCGAAGAGATTTTATGCTATGATATGAATTGAACGATATATATCGTGCGGTTCATATAAGAAAGGAGAGAAAGACATGCAGTATATGTATACGGAACGAGCGCATTTGATGTGTCCTCAGATGTATTTTGGGATTGTGGAGACAGTAAACCGGAGATTGGAAACAGAGGCACTGTATGAGGCTTTTCGGAAGCTGTCCGATGCGCATCCGTTTTTACGGGCATTGTTGGGATATGAGCAGGAAGGGAATCGATATTATTATGATATAACGGACGCTAGTAAGATTGATATCAGGATAGAGCCGGAGGAACTGTCCGCCATAGAAAGCCCCGTTGTCTTTATGGCCTATCAGGAGGAAACAGCCAGAGACTGGGATCTGTTTCGGGAGGGGATGCTGAAGGCAGTATGCTGGAAGACGGCGGACAAAACCTGTATCCTGTTTATTTTTCATCATTTGCTGGCGGATGGAAGGGCAGCGCTTGGATTGGCGGCAGAGTTTGCGCAGTGCTATGTTCATGGACAGAGTGGAGAATATGTAGAGGAGAGACTGATCGCCTCGGCGCAGGAGCTCCCGACGGGAAGCAGGCTTCCGTGGATCAGCCGCTTGCTGATTGGCAAGTGCAATCGGGACTGGAACAAGGAAGGACAGAGGGTGGCCTATGAGACATATCACGCATTTGCGAATGATTTTTTAAGCAGGGACACTGTTTCGCGTTCGGTTCGGAAGTATTCCGGAGGAGAGACGCAGAGCCTTCTGGAATCTTGCAGGAAAAACGGTGTAACGGTCAATGACTGGCTTTTGGCGCGGATGTTTGTGGAGGAGAAGACAAATCAGATTATTATAGCGCAGGATATTCGCGGTCATTTCGGCAGTTATAAAAAAGGCGCGCTGGGAAACTATTCCACGGCGCTTAGTATTCCGTACCGGGCGGAGAGCCGGAACATCTGGGCGGAGGCCGGGAGGGTGCATAAGATCGTTCAGAAAAGGACAGGAAATGTTCGGACGGCAATGATGGTACTCGCCTGTTACGCGCAGATGGATCCGGGGCTATTGGACGCGGCGGCGATCTCTGCCCTGGGAGGTTTTCAGAGCAGGGCAGGGGCTTTCGTGGGCGGGAATATGTTCGGATATAAGCGAAGAGACGGATATTCGATTACCAATCTCGGCAGGATAGAGAATGAAGCGGTAGGGGAAGCGATGTTTATTCCGCCGGCATCCCCGGCCATGAAAAAGACATTAGGAGCCCTTACAGTCAATGGACAGATGGTTTTGTGCGTCAGCGAGCGCAAGTGACGGAAGGCTGTAAAGCATACAAAAAGACCTTCTGTTTTTCCTGAAAAAGGAGAACAGAAGGTCTTTTGTCAGATCATATAATCATTGCCGTATTGAGAGGTCTGCTGATCCAGAAGATCCTGCAGAGTGATGCTGCTTAAATACTCGTGAATGACACGATTCAGTCCCTGCCATAAGGGGCGGGTCGGGCAATTGACGCTGCGCTCGCATTCTATGGTGGGCTGATCGACACAGGCGACAGGACACAGGCTCCCCTCCGTCAGCACCAGAATGTCTTCGGCTGTATACTGGTCCGGTGCCTTCGCAAGACGATAACCGCCCTGAAATCCACGGTTGGTCAAAAGACAGCCGGACCGGATCAGCGTAGGAACGATCTGTTCCAGGTATTTTTTGGAGATATCCTGCCTGGCAGCGATATCCTTTAGAGCAACATAACCATCGGACTGATGTTCCGCGAGGTCCAGCAATAGGCGCAGAGCATAGCGACCCTTGGTAGAGATTCGCATAGAGTCCACTTCCTTTCCTATAACCTAATAATACCATAGATGAAGTAGGCTTTCAAGAGGCAGTATGGAGAAATAAAAAATACAACGGCTGATCCGCGTGAAGAATCAGCCGCTGTATGTATCTGATCGGATTACTGTTCCAGCCCCATGACTTCGTCAACCGGCAGTGAGAATACGATTCCGTGCGCGTCAGTCCGGCAGCCGCAGGCATCACTGATAGCGGTCATCACGGCCGATTTGTTTTCCTTCGGAGTAACGATCATGACAAATTCCTGCTCGGAGTGCAGAGGAATACCGAGGAACTGACTGGCCTGCTCGGAATTCTTACGCAGCCCGCGCAGGATGGTGCCACCCTTGGCGCCGGCCGTACGCGCAGCTGCCATAACATCCTCGCTGTATCCGCTGACAACGGAGGTCCATATAATTGTGAATTCTGATTTTTGCTGCATCTCTGACATATCGCTATCGATCCTTTCTTTGATTTTCTGTTCCAGAACCTCTCTGGTTTCGGCATGGAGCACATCCAGAATCGCGTTTTGCAGACCGGTCAACGGTACGGAAAACGCGATTCCGCGTCCGCGTTGACGCACCTGAATCTGATGACTCATTTCTTCAAATAAGGTGTGGACCTGTAAGCGGGGCAGTACGCCGACGGTTACGATGCGAAGCGTGCCGCTGAGTCCAAAAATATCCAACATTTCAGAAGGAGCTGTACCCTTGCCGCGGCACTGATAAAAAATCGGTACATGCTGCTGCGCAAAGATCTCTTCGAGATTTTTCTCATCCTCCGGACGGGTGATTGCCACGACAACGCGCGGAACCAACTGTTTTTTTTCTTTTGGGGTCATTATAGTTCCTCCTCTAAATCAACGACGGTATCATCCGGCAGCGGCTTTTCGGAAACGAGAGCCGAAGACTTGGATTTGCGCATATACAGCAGTCCCATGACCTGAATAGCGATCAGAGGAGCCAATGCGACCAGCGCGACCACGCCAAAAGCGTCCATAACCACATTGCCGCCAATAGCCGTACATGCGCCGATAGACAGGGGCAGCAAAAAGGTAGAAGTCATGGGACCGCTGGCAACACCGCCGGAGTCAAATGCGATACCGACAAACACGGATGGGACGATACGGCTCAGCACCAAAGCGATGCCGTAGCCCGGAATCAGAATCCAGTAAATATTGATTCCTGTCAGGACCCGCACCATGGACAGAGCGACGGCGCAGGCGACACCGATGGACAGGGTGGTGTTCATCATTTTATGAGAGATCATACCGCCGGTCAGATCTTCCACCTGCTGGTTCAGAACCTGTACGGCAGGCTCCGCCTTGACGATATAATAACCGATGATAATACCGATGGGGACCAGGAGCCAGCGGTATGCGCCGGCGGCGAGGCCTGTACCCAAAAGGTTGCCGACAGGGGCAAATCCTACATTTACGCCGGTCAGGAACAGAATCAGACCGATCACAGTATAGAGAAAACCAACACAGATTCGTAAGAATTGATGTTTACGGAAACTGTGCGTGGACAATTGAAAGATCAGAAACACACCGAAGACCGGAAGGAGACTTACGGCGACTTCCTTGGAGTATTCGGGAAGAGCGGCCAAAAACTGATACACGGCGTCATAGGTTGTATGGATATCCACGATATCCACCGTGGAATAGGTAGCTTCTGTGGGGTGGTAGAAGATTCCGAGAAGCAGTACCATCATGATGGGACCAACACTGCCCAGAGCAACCAGACCGAAGCTGTCTCCGGTACTGTTGGGGTCACTGCGTGTTGCGGCCAGACCTACGCCAAGAGCCATGATGAAGGGAACGGTCATGGGGCCGGTCGTGACGCCGCCGGCATCAAAGGCCACAGCGGTGAATTCGGAAGGGGTAAAGAAAGACAGTACAAACAGAAGAATGTACAGAATAATCAACAATTTGGAGAGCTCCGTGTGGCGGCGGATACGTAGCACGGCAACGGCCAGGAAAATGCCGACGCCGACGGCGACTGTCCAGATCAGAACATTGTTCGGGATGGAAGCGACCTGATTGGCTAGTACCTGCAGGTCCGGCTCCGAGATGGTGATAATCGCTCCCAACAAAAAGCTGACTCCGAGTGCAAAGATCAGATATTTACACTTAACCAGACGGTTTCCTACGCTTTGGCCCAGCGGGGTCATAGCCATTTCGGCGCCCAGCTGAAAAAAGCCCATACCGACAATCAGCAGAAGCGCACCAGTCAGGAAGAGCGCGACTGTGTCGATTTCCATCGGCACCAGGGTAATGCTCAACAGCAGTACGATGACCGTGATCGGAAGTACGCTGCTAAGCGACTCTTTGATCTTTTCTTTTAGTTTCTCATTCATAACGATCTTATCGCCCCTTTCTTACTATATATTCTAATAGAATAATTATAAAAGAAAAGACAATGGAAAGCAAGAAAAAATTGCGAAAAAGCAAAATCTTTTTGTAGGATTACAACACATGTTTGACTTACCGATAGTGTTCTCAATC
>CAVGBV010000015.1:32995-34346 GCA_963627615.1 Alloprevotella sp. | reverse complement strand
TCGCAATCGCTATAGACAGCTTCTTCCGGGAACATAACCTCATTGTCCAGAAGAGCCTCATCCAGAATCTCCTGCGCGTCCTCCAGATCCCAGTCCAGAAGAGAAGCAAGTTCCTCGGCAGAAGTCTGTTCGGGATCAAGATACTGCAGAGCGTCTTCGCTGGGAGTGGAGTATCCGATTTCCCACATGTTTTTAATCGCGATATCGCTGCGGCAGAGGAAATTGATAAACATCTCCGCCTCTTCCTTGTGGAGGGCGTTCGCAGGAATCACCAGTGAGTCGAACCACAGATTACTGTTGGACGGCACGGTATAAGCGAGATCTTCATTCATGGACATAGCCGTCAGGGCATCTCCGGAATATACGAGTGCGAGATCCGCGTTTTCGGCGGCCATCTGATCTTTGGTCTGATCGACATAATAGCCGTAGACCAGCGGAGACTGTGTCAGAAGAGAAGACAGTGCCTCACGCAGATGTCCGGCATCGGTTTCGTTACAGGAGTATCCCAACCGTTTCAGGGCCGGAGTAAAAGAATCACGGACACTGTCGGACATGATAATGGCATCCGCGTATCGGCTGTCCCACAGGCTGTCCCAGGTAGGAATCTCACTGACAGTCCGCGTATTGTAGAGGATTCCCAGGGTTCCCCACATATAGGGGACGGAGTATTCATTGTCCGGGTCAAAGTCCAGATTCTTATAGTGGCTGCTGATCAGAGCGTAATTGGGAATATTGTTAAAATCCAGCTTGGCCAACCGGCCTTCTTTGATGAGCCGTTCAATCATATAATCCGAGGGGACAAGCAGGTCATAGTTGCTGCCGCCGGAAGTAAGCTTCAGATACATCTCTTCGTTGGTCTCAAAGAGGGAATAGATGACTTTAATACCTGTCTCTTCTTCAAACTGATCAATCACGTCCATGTCGATGTATTCGCCCCAGTTAAATACACTGAGTGTCCGCTGCTCCGAGGACTGGCATCCGGAAAGGAGCAGAAGAGCCGCACAGAAAAGCGGCAGAACCCTACAGAATTTACGGATCATTTGGCGCCTCGCTTTCGTTGGGATACTTTTTTGCGGCGGTCGCTGCCTAATAGATTGACTAACAGCAGCAGAATCAGCACCGATAGGAACATGATGGTAGACAGAGCGTTGATTGATGGTTTGATGCCGCGTCTGGCCATGGAGTAGACGATGATGCTCAAGTTAGAGATACCGTTGCCGGTGGTAAAAAAGCTGATGATAAAGTCATCGATCGACATGGTGAAGGCCAGGAGGGTTCCGGAAATGATTCCCGGAAGAAGCTCCGGAATCATAACGCGGAAAAAAGCCTGCGCCGGACTGGCGCCCAGATC
>CAVGBV010000015.1:3936-32985 GCA_963627615.1 Alloprevotella sp. | reverse complement strand
CTGTCGCAGATGGGGCAGCACGGAAAGGATCACATAAGGAATATTAAAGGTAATATGGGCAATCAGCATGGTCATAAGTCCCAGAGGGAGCTTGAGCATAATAAAAAGCAGCATCAGAGAAATACCGGTCAGAATATCAGGATTGAGCATGGGCAGGTTGGAAACATTGGTCATAACAGAACGTTTCCAGCCGCGGTACCGGTGAATTCCGATGGCAGCCAGCGTCCCGATGGCTGCGGCCACCAGAGAAGAGAGTACGGCAACCAGCAAGGTGTTGCCCAAAGCGTCCATGATCTGGCTATCGGAAAAGAGTTCCTGATACCAGCGCAGAGAGAATCCCGTAAACTGGGAGGTGCTTTTGTTGTCATTAAAGGAAAAGACCATCAGCAATACGATCGGCGCATACAGAAACAGGAAGATCACGAACATATAAAAACGGGAGAAAAAGGAACCTATAGCGGATAAAAGCTTTTTCATCACAGCAATCCTCCTCTCTCGTTTTCCTCTGCGTTGTACCGGGAGGAGAGGTTCATGAAAAGCATGCTGATCGCCATCAGAATCAAAGCCAGCGCGGATCCGAAGGCCCAGTTGTTGGTCCTTAAGAACTGGCTTTCAATAATGTTGCCGATCATATCCACCTTGCCTCCCCCCAGAAGGCTGGGGATTACAAAGGTGGTAACCGCGGGCAGAAAGACCATGGAGATGCCGGAATAGACGCCGGGCATGCTGAGAGGAAGGATGATCCGTCCGAAAGTATGCAGCGAAGAGGCGCCCAGATCGGAAGAAGCCTCGATCAGGCTGGGATCGATCTTTTTCAGAGCATTATAGATCGGCAGTACCATAAAAGGCAGAAAGTTATATACCATGCCGAGAACAACAGCGCCGCGGGTATTGATGAGCTTTTGGGCAGGCAGTCCCATCCAGGTCAGCAGATGGTTCAGCAGTCCGTTTTTTCCAAGGATGCTCAGCCAGGAATATGTCCGCAGCAGAAAATTCATCCACATGGGTAAAATAAAGATCATGATCATGAAGCTGGCCGAAGCCCGCTTGGAGAGGATAAGCGCCAGCGGGTAGCCCAGAATAAGACAGATTAGTGTGGACTCCAAAGCCAGTACAATAGAATTTAATAGTACACGCAGATAGATTCCGTTAGAGGAGAAGACCATAGCAAAAGCATCCAGCGTGAATCCGTCGGTTCCGGAAAAGGCATTGTAAAAGACCAGCGCTAGGGGTAAAAGGATAAAGACAACGCTCCAGACGACCATGGGGATGACCATCAGGCGCTGTCCTTCCGCCACGGTTTTGTAGGCTTTAGTTCTCTTCATTATCGTCATCCTCCTCATTGCGGCGGAAACTCAGATCCGAATAAGGGGATTTCCGCATGACCTGTATATTGAAGGGGATGACATTCAGACTTACCGAAGAGCCCACCGGGGCCTGCTTGGTAGAGTGCACGAGCCAGTCGAAACCTTCGGCCAGAACATGCATTTCATAGTGGACACCCTTGAAGGTTACAGCGGTTACGACACCGTTCAGCGTATCGGTTCCCGGTTCCTTCAGCTCAATATCTTCCGGGCGGATGACGATATCCACAGGTTCCTTTGGCAAAAATCCGGCATCGGCACATTCCCAGACTCTTCCCAGAAACTCAACCGCGTGATCCTCAAGCATGATGGCGGAAGTGATGATATTGCTCTCGCCGATAAAATCCGCCACAAAAGCATTCACCGGCTCATTATAGATATCCTCCGGCGTACCGATCTGCTGAATGACGCCATCATTCATGACAACGATCATATCCGACATGCTGAGCGCTTCTTCCTGATCGTGTGTTACATAGATAAAAGTGATCCCGAGACGCTTCTGCATGCGCTTGAGTTCAAGCTGCATTTCCTGGCGGAGCTTCAAATCCAATGCTCCCAGAGGCTCATCTAATAAGAGCAGCTTGGGCTCATTTACGATGGCGCGGGCAATAGCGACACGTTGCTGCTGTCCGCCGCTGAGCTGAGAGATTCTGCGTCGGCCGTACCCTTCCAGATTGACCAGACGCAATGCCCGGTTTACCTTTTCGGCAATCACTTTTTTAGGGAGCTTTTTGATCTTCAGGCCAAAAGCGATATTATCCGCTACATTCAGATGCGGGAAAAGGGCATAGCGCTGAAATACCGTATTGAGTGTACGCTTATAAGGCGGAACGGAAGCGATATCCTGGCCTTCAAAAAGGACCTGGCCGCTGGTCAGCGTCTCAAAGCCGCCGATGATCCGCAGAGTTGTCGTCTTTCCGCAGCCGGAAGGGCCCAGAAGGGTGACAAAAGTGTTGGTTTTGACAGCCAGATTGATGTCGTTTAAGACAAGATTTTCTTCGCCGTTCCCGTCGTCGTAGCTCTTGCAGACATGTTTCAGTTCAATCAGAATGGAATCAGTTTTATCAGACATGGCAAACTCCTTACAGGTGGAATATATCAGAAATTGGGCGGGGTTGTAACCCATAATACTTTGGCAGGACCTTTTCCGGTATTTTTCAGATAATGCGGACGGTTGGCGGTAAAATAGAAGGTCTCGCCGCGGTGCAGAGAATAGGTTTTTTTGCCGATGACAAGCTGAAGTGTACCGGAGAGGCAGTAACCGAACTCTTCGCCGTCATGAGGAACATCGGGTTCTGTTTGACTTCCGGCCGCAAGCTCCAGGAGAATCGGCTCCATCATATTGCGCTGGGCATTGGGGACGATCCACCAGATATTCTGCCCTTGCTCCTTATTCTCTTTCGCGAAAAAATCCTCTTTGCGAAAAACGACCTGTTCTTCTTCATCGTCACTGAAAAATTCCTTGAGATTGGTTCCAAGGCATTGCAGAATATCGATCAGCGTCGCGATGGAGGGAGAGGTCAGGTCATTTTCCAGCTGAGAAATAAATCCTTTGGAGAGTTCGCAGCGGTTGGCAAGCTCCTCTTGCGTCAGTTGATTCAGAATCCGAAGCTGACGGATTTTTTCTCCGATTTCCATAGTGTAACAGACTCCTTTCCAGATAGAGATCCTAAATAAAAAGTTTAGTATTGCTGTGACTTTGCGATTCTAATCTAAAAGTTTAGTGTTTCTAAACACAATGTTTATTATAGAGCGTATGAAAAGCCTTGTCAAGGGAATTTATAAAAATAAACAATCTTTTCCAAGAATGGCTTGCATTTCACGGATAAAACGGGTATACTACCAAGAGCGGCAGGCCGGAGAGAGGCCTGCTGAGAAGGAGTAGGAATATGTATCAGCTATTAAAGACGGAAGGACGTGCCAAAAGGGGACGTTTTACGACAGTACACGGTGTAATTGAAACACCGGTATTTATGAATGTAGGAACAGCGGCGGCAATCAAAGGAGCCGTCTCTTCAATGGATCTGAAAGAGATCAAGTGCCAAGTGGAATTGTCCAATACATATCATCTGCATGTCAGACCGGGAGACCGGCTGATTCATGATGTCGGAGGGCTGCATCGGTTTATGAATTGGGATCGGCCGATCCTGACGGATTCCGGCGGATTTCAGGTATTCTCTTTAACGGCCCTCCGCGGCAAAATCCGGGAAGAAGGCGTGACCTTCGCGTCGCATGTGGATGGCCGCAAGATCTTTATGGGACCGGAAGAGAGTATGCAGATTCAGTCCAATCTGGGATCGACGATCGCGATGGCCTTTGACGAATGCGCGCCAAGCAAGGCGGAGCGCGGTTATATCGAGAACTCGGTCGCCCGTACGACAAGGTGGCTCGCGCGCTGCAAGAAGGAAATGCAGCGGCTGAACTCCCTGGAGGACACGGTGAATCCGCATCAGATGCTCTTCGGCATCAATCAGGGCGGTATTCTGGAAGATGTGCGCCGGGCCCAGGCGAGGGAGATCGCACAGATGGATCTGGACGGCTATGCGATCGGCGGCCTGGCTGTAGGGGAAACCCATGAAGAGATGTACCGGATTCTTGAGACGGTTGTTCCGGAACTTCCACAGGACAAGCCAACCTATCTTATGGGCGTGGGAACACCGGCCAATATTATAGAAGGAATTCGGCGAGGCGTTGATTTCTTTGACTGTGTGCTTCCGGCCAGAAATGGACGGCATGGTCATGTTTATACGGATCGTGGAAAGCTGAATCTATGGAATGCCAAATATGAAAAGGATATGGAGCCGATTGACGCGGCCTGTCAGTGTCCGACCTGCCGGAATTACTCCAGAGCTTATATCCGGCACCTGCTGAAGGCGAAGGAGATGCTTGGAATGCGGTTATGCGTATTGCATAATCTCTATTATTATAATACACTGATGGAACGTGCCAGACAGGCCTTAGACGAGGGACGCTACGAGGCCTTTGCCGCGGAACGGCTGGATGGTTACAAGGAGCTGGGATTATAATGGGAAAAGAGACCAAGACCAATGCCATGCGGATTTTGGAACGGATGAAGATTCCGTATCAGCTGCTGCAATATGAATGCAAAGAGTTCATTGATGGCATCCATGTGGCGGACGCGACCGGCGTTCCCAGGGAGCAGTCCTTTAAAACGCTGGTAGCGCAAGGCAAGAGCGGAGCCTATTATGTGCTGGTCCTGCCGGTGGAGCTGGAGGTGCATCTGAAGGCGGCTGCCAAAATTGTCGGAGAAAAATCCATTGAGATGCTGCATGTTAAGGATATCACGCAGGTAACCGGGTATATTCGGGGCGGATGCAGTCCAATCGGGATGAAGAAGCAGTACCCGACGGTGATCCATGAGACAGCGCTTCAATATGAACAGATCTATGTAAGCGGAGGACGGATTGGTACAACATTGATTCTTAAGCCTACCGACCTTGCGGAAGCCTGCCGGGGCCGCTTTGGGAATCTTTGTGCAGAAATCTGAAAAAACACTTGTTTTTTTTAGTAGAACAAGGTATAATTAATATGTTATATAATTGAAGGATATCAGGAGGAGAGTATTTATGTGGAATGTTTTACTGGACACCGCGTCCACAGGAACGGAGACAGGCGGTCTGGAATCCATGCTGCCGCTGCTTTTGATCTATGCGGTATTCTTTGTGATTCTGTATTTTGTATTGATTCGTCCGCAGCGTAAGCGCCAGAAGGAAACAACCAATATGCAGAACGCGATTACCAATGGCGATTGGGTGCTGCTGAACAATGGTATGTACGGTAAGGTAGTCAATGTTGTCAATGATAATCTGATGGTAGAGTTCGGAACGAACCGCAGCATCATCATTCCGGTGCGCCGTGACCAGGTGTTGTCCAAGGAGGAGCCGGATTTGACACAGAAGACCGTGGAAGAAGTAGAGAAGGCGCCGGAGGATGCGGTAATCGGCAACGATCTGGCAGAGGATCAGCTGGATGCCTACGATCAGTACATTCTGGAGCAGGGAGATAAGAAGGGTAAGAAGAGTCCTTTCGGTAAGAAGAAGGGCTGAGGGAGAAGCGTATAGCCTTTTGTACGTTTTTCAAAAAAATATCAGAAAATCCCTTGACGGAAAGAACAAGATACTGTATAATATTTTCCAGTGCTTATGAATAAATACCCTTAGTTGTAATGCACAATCACAGCAAGAGGGAGGGGTGGAGTGACATGTCGAACGTCGTAGTTAAGGAGAATGAAACCTTAGATAGTGCTCTTCGTCGTTTTAAGAGAAGCTGTGCCAAGGCCGGCATTATGCAGGAAGTGCGTAAGAGAGAGCATTATGAGAAGCCCAGCGTAAAGCGTAAGAAGAAGTCTGAGGCTGCTCGCAAGAGAAAGTATAATTAAGCTGGAAATGGCTGTAAAGCTGCAGGCGTCCGTCAATTGACGGGCGCCTGTTTTATATTTGCGGACAAGCCGATCAGAGAATAGGACATTCTGAATAATTTTTGGAAAAGATATAGCATATCGTGAATTCTTTTGGAGAAAAAGTAGAAAGTATAATTTGAGTTAAAAAATGTTTGAAAACAACTTGACAGCATTCGATGAGAAGAGTATAATGGGCCTAATCTGAAAGAATCATTGCAGAAGCTTTCAGAAGATAGGGAAAAAGCATGGATGGAGACATTCCCATGGCAGGGTGTTGCGTTCAGAGAGCCGGTGGCGGGTGCGAACCGGTCGGACATTGCCTAGGGACTCACTCCGGAGCAGCGCGGCTGAAATGCATGGCATAGTAGGCGGCGACGGCAGCCCCCGTTAAGGGCAGGCACATGACAGTGTGCAATGAGAGGCCTGCAGAGCAGGCAATTAGGGTGGTAACGCGTGGAGTAGCCTCGTCCCTTACAAAGAATGGTATGGGACGGGGCTTTTTGTATATCTGCGCCAAGACCATGAGCAGAACGAATGTAGGAGGTGAACGGATGGAGAATCAGTCAACGGTCTTATCGATTCTGGTAGAAAATAATCCCGGCGTATTGGCACGAGTCGCGGGACTTTTCAGCCGCCGGGGCTTCAATATTGACAGCTTAACGGTGGGAGAGACACAGGATCCTAAGATTTCCCGTATGACGGTAGCGGTGACGGCGGACCGACAGGCGCTGGAACAGATCAAGAAGCAGGTGAACAAGCTGGTAGACGTCATCAAAGTGATCGAGCTGCATTCGAATCGGGCGGTCTTTCGGGAGATTGCGCTGGTCAAAGTGGAGGCCAATCCGCAGAATCGAGCGGAGATCATTCAGTTTGTCGATATTTTCCGCGGCAAGATTGTAGACGTCGCGCCGCGTTCCCTGGTGATTGAGATTACCGGAGATTCCAGCAAAGTGCATGAATTTATTGCTTTGTTGGATACATATGGCGTCATCAAGGAATTTGTCAGAACCGGCATTACTGCCCTTGAAAGAGGAAGTAAGCAGATAGATCAATATACAAAATATGAGGAGGACTAAATATCATGGCAGCAATTTTTTATCAGCAGGATTGTGATTTGACATTGTTAAAGGACAAGACCGTCGCGATTATCGGTTACGGAAGCCAGGGACACGCGCATGCGCTAAATCTGAAGGACAGCGGCGTTAAGGTAATCGTCGGATTGTATGAGGGCAGCAAGTCATGGGCAAAGGCAGAGGCGGCGGGCCTGCCGGTTATGACGACGGCAGAGGCAGCCAAGGCGGCGGATATCATCATGATCCTGATCAATGATGAGAAGCAGGCGGATATGTATAAAAAGGACATTGAGCCCAACCTGGAGCCGGGAAATATGCTGATGTTCGCACATGGCTTTAATATTCACTTTGGTTGTATCGTGCCTCCGAAGGATGTGGATGTTACCATGATCGCACCGAAGGGACCGGGACATACCGTAAGAAGCGAGTATCTGGCAGGCAAGGGAGTTCCGTGTCTGATCGCGGTAGAGCAGAACGCGACCGGGCAGGCACAGGAGTTGGCACTGGCATATGCTCTGGGTATCGGCGGCGCAAGAGCCGGCGTTCTGGAGACAACATTCCGTACCGAGACCGAGACCGATCTGTTTGGTGAGCAGGCCGTTCTGTGCGGCGGTGTCTGCGCGTTGATGCAGGCAGGCTTTGAGACTCTGGTCGAGGCCGGATATGATCCGAGAAACGCGTATTTTGAGTGTATTCATGAGATGAAGCTGATCGTGGACCTGATCTATCAGTCCGGCTTCTCCGGAATGAGATACTCCATCTCCAATACCGCGGAATACGGTGATTATATCACCGGACCCAAGATCATTACAGAGGATACCAAGAAGGCAATGAAGAAGATTCTGTCCGACATTCAGGACGGTACGTTTGCGAAGGAATTCCTGCTGGATATGTCTCCGGCCGGCCGTCAGGTTCACTTTAAGACAATGAGAAAGCTGGCTGCGGAGCATCCTTCCGAATTGGTAGGAGAGGAGATCCGTAAGCTGTATAGCTGGAATGGAGAGGACAAGCTGATCAATAACTGATCGGAGTGATTTCATCAGGGAAAATCGGCGGTTCGTCGAAAGGGCGAGCCGCCTTTTCAAAAAATCGAAAAGCGAGGTTATAGAATGCCCAGAGTGGCGCTGTTTGATTCTTCCCTGCGGGATGGAGCGCAGGCCGAAGGAATTACCTTCTCAGTAGAGGATAAGATCAAGATCCTACAGAGCCTGGATGCTTTAGGCATCGTTTATGTAGAAGCAGGCAATCCGACATCCAATCCCAAAGATCTGGAATTTTTTCAGAGGGTTCGCGGGATGAAGCTCCAGAAGGCCAGAATTGTAGCGTTTGGCAGTACCTGCCATAAGAACTGCGATCCGGCGGAGGATATGTATGTCAATTCGCTTTTGTCCGCGCAGACGCAGGCGGTTGCGATTTTTGGCAAGAGCTGGGACTTTCATGTAACCGATATTATTCAGACAACGCTGGAGGAGAATCTCCGGATGATCCGGGAGACGATCCGTTATGTCAAAAGTCGGGATCGCGAGGTGATCTTTGACGCGGAGCATTTTTTCGACGGTTATAAAGCCAATGCGCAGTATGCAATGGAAGCGTTGGAGGCGGCCGCGGAGGGCGGGGCGGATTGTCTGGTGTTGTGCGATACCAACGGCGGGACGATGCCTGATGAGATCCGGCGGATCGTTGCGGAAGTACGGGTAAGATTTCCAAAGCAGTCCGTAGGCATCCATTGCCATAATGACTGCGGAATGGCCGTAGGCAACTCGATCGAGGCGGTTCTTGCCGGGGCGGATCATGTACAGGGCACATTCCTGGGATTTGGAGAGCGGTGCGGCAATGCCAGTCTGTGTACGATTCTGGGCAATCTTCAGCTCAAAATGGGCTACGAATGTATCCCGTCGGAGAAGATGGTTGAGCTCACGCAGACCGCACGGTATATCGCGGAAGTTGCCAACATCACTCTGACGGAAAAGGAGCCGTATATCGGTCGGTCCAGTTTTTCACATAAGGGCGGAATGCATATTGACGGAGTCAATAAAAATCCAAAGTCTTTCGAACATATTCCGCCGGAGACAGTGGGCAACAGCCGAAGATTTTTGATGTCGGAAGTAGCGGGCCGGGGATATCTGCTCAATAAGCTGCAGAAGCTGATGCCGGGATTAACCAAGGAATCCGAAGAGACCAGGCGGATGATGGAGAGGCTGAAAGAACTCGAACATGAAGGATATCAGTTCGAGGGCGCGGAAAGCTCGTTTGAGCTCCGTGTCCGTAAGGAATTAGGACGCTACAGGCCCTTCTTCGAGATTGAGGACTTTAAGATTATCGGAGAGGAAGGCCGGGGAGAAACGGGCTTCAGCTCTTACGCCATGGTTAAGGTGCGGGTGGATGATGAGATCAAGGTAACAGCGGCGGAGGGAGACGGACCGGTCAACGCGCTGGATAAGGCGCTGCGTCAGTCTCTGGAAGGATTCTTTCCGGCGCTTCGCAACATCTATCTGACGGATTATAAAGTACGTATTCTGGATACCAGAGAAGCGACTGCGGCAATCGTCCGGGTTTTGATTGAGACGACGGACGGTAAGGAGAAATGGTCTACGATCGGAGTCTCTACGGATATTATAGATGCCAGCCTCAGAGCGTTGGTGGATTCGTTGGAGATCAAGCTGATCAAGGATGTAGAACAGCATGTCACATTTTAAGAGGAGGATACATCGATGGGAATGACAATGACGCAGAAGATTTTGGCGGCACACGCGGGACTGAGCAGCGTGCAGGCAGGCCAGCTGATCGAGTGTGATCTGGATATCGTCATGGGCAATGATGTGACCACACCGGTAGCGATTCGAGAGTTTGAAAAGGCGAAGATCCAAAAAGTATTTGATAAGAATAAGGTAGTGATCGTGCCGGATCATTTTACCCCCAATAAAGATATACAGAGCGCGACCCATGCCAAGATGGTGCGGGAGTTTGCGCATAAGCACGACATTGTGCATTATTATGAAGTCGGCCGCATGGGCATCGAGCACTGTCTGCTGCCGGAGAAGGGCATTGTGACCGCCGGAGATGTGGTTGTGGGCGCGGATTCTCATACCTGTACCTATGGCGCGTTGGGCGCGTTCTCTACAGGCGTGGGTTCTACGGATATGGCATGTGGAATGGCGATTGGTAAGCTATGGTTTAAGGTTCCTTCCGCACTTCGATTTGTGCTGAAGGGGAAAATGCCCAGGCACGTCAGCGGTAAGGATCTGATTCTGCACATCATCGGTATGATCGGCGTCGACGGCGCGTTGTATAAGTCGATGGAATTCACAGGCGAGGGCGTAGCGCAGCTCAGCATGGATGATCGGTTTACGATCTGCAATATGGCGATCGAGGCCGGGGGCAAGAACGGAATCTTCCCGGTGGATGCCAAAACACTGGAGTACATCGGAGAGCATTCCTCTAAGCCCTATACTGTGTATGAGGCGGACGAGGACGCGGAATATGAGGCAACCTATGAGATCGATCTCTCTAGTCTGCGTCCGGTTGTCGCGTTCCCGCATCTGCCGGAGAACGCGCATTATGTAGATGAGATCGATAAGATCAAGATTGATCAGGTCGTGATCGGCTCCTGTACCAACGGACGAATCAGTGATCTGCGGATTGCGGCAGAGATCCTGAAGGGACGCAAGATCGCACCCTGGGTACGCTGTATTGTACTGCCGGGTACGCAGGCGATCTATCTGCAGGCAGTCCGGGAAGGCCTGGCAGAGATCTTTGTGGAAGCCGGAGCGGCGTTCTCGACGCCGACCTGCGGACCATGTCTCGGAGGGCATATGGGAATTTTGGCCGCCGGAGAAAAGGCGGTATCGACAACCAACCGGAATTTTGTAGGACGGATGGGACATGTGGATTCTGAGGTTTATCTGGCAAGTCCGGCTGTGGCCGCGGCTTCCGCGATTACGGGATATATCACGGATCCGGCCAAGCTTGATGGGGAGGAGGCATAATCATGGTAGAAGGAAAAGTTTTCAAGTATGGAGATAATGTAGACACCGATGTAATTATCCCGGCAAGATATCTGAACGTGTCGGAAGCCTCGTATCTGGCCTCTCATTGTATGGAGGATATTGATAAGGACTTTGTGAAGAAGGTTCAAAAGGGAGATATTATTGTGGCCGATAAGAATTTTGGCTGTGGTTCTTCCCGTGAGCACGCGCCGATCGCCATTCAGGCTTCGGGAGTTTCCTGTGTGATCGCAAGTTCCTTCGCAAGAATTTTTTACCGGAATTCCATCAATATTGGTCTGCCGATTATTGAATGCCCGGAAGCCGCGGAGGAGATTCAGGCTGGTGACGTGGTACAGGTGGATTTTTCCACCGGTGTGATCTGTGATAAGACGACGGGAAAAACGTATCAGGCACAGCCGTTTCCAAAGTCGATTCAGGAGATTATCAATGCAGGCGGGCTCATGAAGATGGTAGCCGCCAGAGTAAAGTGAGGAGAGAATCATGGAATATAAGATCACAGTTCTGCCGGGAGACGGAATCGGACCGGATATCGTAGGAGAGACAGTAAAGGTCCTGGATGCGGTGGCCAAAAAGTTTGGGCATACCATGGTATACGATTATCAGCTTATGGGAGGCATTGCCTATGATAAGACCGGAAGTCCACTGCCGGAGGAGACGATGCGCTCTGCGCTCGCTTCGGACGCTGTGCTGCTGGGAGCCGTCGGAGGCCCCAAATGGGACGGCCTAAAGGGAGATGTACGGCCGGAGGCCGCTCTGTTGGGGATCCGCAAAGGATTGGGCTTGTTTGCGAATATTCGTCCTGCCAAGATTTATCCGGCCCTGTCTGCGGCGTGTCCCCTGAAGCCGGAGATCATCGGGGACAATGGACTGGATATTGTTATCGTTCGGGAGCTGACCGGCGGTATCTATTTCGGTCCGCGCGGACGCAAGACGGAAGATGGAGTGGAATCCGCATGGGATACGATGCTGTATAATGAAAATGAAGTGCGGAGAATCGCGCATGTAGCGTTCCAGGCAGCAAGAAAGAGACACAAGCTGGTTACTAACGTGGATAAGTCCAATGTGTTGGAGGTATCCAGAATGTGGCGTAAAGTGGTGGAAGAAGTGGCCCAAGAATATCCGGATGTACAGCTGAATCATCTGTACGTGGATAATGCGGCTATGCAGCTTGTGCGCAATCCCAAACAGTTCGATGTCATTGTGACCGGAAACTGTTTTGGAGACATCCTGTCGGACGAGGCAAGTCAGATTACCGGTTCCATCGGTATGCTGCCTTCGGCCAGTATGGGAGAAGGAACCCGCGGCATGTTTGAGCCGATTCATGGAAGCGCGCCGGATATCGCGGGCCAGAATAAGGCCAATCCCATCGCCACGATCCTGTCGGCGGCCATGATGTTCACATATTCGCTGAACGGTCCGGAAGAGGCGGCTTGCATTGAAAAAGCCGTGGATGAGGTTTTGAACGAAGGATATCGTACGGCTGATATCTATGAAGAAGGCTGCAAGCTGGTGGGGACCCGCGAGATGGGCGATTTGATCGTTGCGAAAATCGGATAAGGAGTAGAAAAATGATTAGTGATCGAGTAAAGTCAGGATGTGAGCGGGCGCCGCACCGCAGCCTCTGGAAAGCATTGGGATATACGGACGAAGAGCTGGCAAGACCGCTTATAGGAGTCGTTAACGCGCATAATGAAGTGATTCCGGGTCATGATCACCTGAGCAAGCTGGCGGAAGCGGTTAAGGCCGGTATCCGCATGGCAGGCGGTACACCGGTAGAATTTCCCTCCATCGGCGTGTGCGATGGAATCGTTATGGGACACAAGGGAATGCATTATTCTCTGGCATCCCGTGAATTGATTGCGGATTCGATTGAATCCATGGCAACGGCGCATGGTTTTGACGGACTTGTACTGGTGCCGAACTGTGACAAGATTGTACCGGGCATGCTGATGGCAGCGCTTCGGGTCAATCTTCCGGCGGTGGTCGTAAGCGGCGGACCGATGCTGGCAGGACATGTTAAAGGAAAGAAGACCAGCCTTTCCAATATGTTTGAGGCGGTCGGCGCTTATAAAGCAGGAACGATGAATGACGAGGAGCTGCTGGAGTACGAAAACAACGCCTGCCCGGGCTGCGGTTCCTGTTCCGGTATGTTTACAGCCAATTCGATGAACTGCCTGTGCGAGGTGCTGGGCATCGCTCTGCCGGGAAACGGCACGATTCCGGCGGCCTACGCGGAGCGGGTCCGTCTGGCCAAAAAGGCAGGTATGCAGGTCATGGAAATGGTCGCCAAGGACATTAAGCCGCGGGACATCATGACCAGAGAAGCGTTTGAAAACGCGCTGACACTGGATATGGCCCTGGGGTGCTCAACCAATAGCATGCTGCATTTACCGGCGATCGCTCATGAAGCGGGCATTACAATCACAATGGATATGGCGCAGGAGGTCAGTGACCGTACGCCCAATCTGTGCAAATTGAGTCCGGCCGGTGATTCCTTTATCGAAGACCTGTATGCGGCCGGCGGTGTTCCGGCGGTCATGAAGGAGCTGGATAAAAAGCATCTGCTTCATACAGAGCTTATGACGGTGACCGGCAAGACGATCGCGGAGAACATCGCGGGAGCGGTGAACCGGGATCCGTCCATTATCCGTCCGATTGACAATCCTTACAGTACTTATGGCGGAATCGCGGTTCTGAAGGGGAATATTGCTCCTGTGGGCAGCGTCGTCAAAAAATCCGCTGTAGCGCCGGAGATGCTCAAGCATACGGGCCCGGCCAGAGTCTTTACCAGTGAAGAGGATGTAATCGCGGCAATCTACGCTCAGCAGATCAAAAGCGGAGATGTCGTGGTGATCACTTACGAAGGCCCGAAGGGAGGCCCCGGAATGCGTGAGATGCTGTCTCCGACTTCGGCATTGGCCGGAATGGGATTGGACAAGACCGTTGCGCTTTTGACGGACGGACGCTTCTCCGGAGCGACCCGAGGAGCGTGTATCGGACATGTTTCTCCGGAAGCGGCGGATGGCGGGCCGATCGGCCTGGTTCGGGACGGAGATATAATAGAGATCGATATACTGAGCAATACACTGAATGTGCTGGTGTCGGATGAAGAACTGCAAGAGAGAAAGAAGCAGTGGAAGCCGCTGCCGCCCAAGATCCAGACAGGATATCTTGCGCGTTATGCCGCCATGGTGACATCGGCCAGTGAAGGAGCCGTGCTGAAGGTTCCGGGAGAGAAATAAGAGGAGGGAAAGCTGTGTTATTGAGAGGATCACAGATTGTTCTGGAGTGCCTGAGAGAGCAGAAAGTGGATACGATTTTCGGATATCCGGGCGGTCAGGTGCTGGAGATATACAATGCTTTATATGATTATCAGGATTCCATCCGTCACATTCTGACCAGTCATGAACAGGGAGCCGCGCATGCGGCGGACGGCTATGCTAGAGCGACGGGCAAGGTGGGAGTGTGCCTTGCGACTTCAGGCCCGGGAGCAACCAATCTGGTCACAGGAATCGCGACGGCCTATATGGATTCCGTCCCTATGGTGGCGATCACAGGCAATGTTCCCAATCATCTTCTGGGTAAGGACAGCTTCCAGGAGGTAGATATTACCGGAATCACCATGCCGATCACCAAGCATAATTTTATTGTCAAGAAGGCGGAGGACATTGCCGATACATTGCGCCGTGCCTTTAAGATCGCGAAATCCGGCCGGCCGGGTCCGGTACTGGTAGATATCGTTAAGGACGCTACGGTCAATCAGGCAGAGTACGAGTATCAGGAGCCGGAAGAGATTCATCCGATGACGGATTATATCTCGGAAGAGGCGCTGGATGACGCGGTAAAGATGATTCAGGAGGCGCACCAGCCGTTTCTGTACGTTGGAGGCGGCGCGGTGATCTCCGGCGCCAGTGAGGAATTGGTAAAGTTTTCGGAAAAGCTGCAGATTCCGGTGGGCTCCAGTCTGATGGGGTTGGGAGGATTTCCGGGAGATCATCCCAACTTTACCGGTATGATCGGCATGCACGGAACCAAGGTTTCCAATAGCAGCGTAATGCATTCGGATCTGCTGATTGTTGCAGGAGCGCGCTTCAGTGACCGTGTGACCAGCAAGGTCTCAGCGTTTGCGCCCCATGCCAAGGTTTTACATATCGATGTGGACGCGGCGGAAGTCAATAAGAACGTACCCAGCACCAAGCACATTATCGGGGATATTCGCCATGTTTTTTCTGAACTGAATCGGCGGATTGAAAATATTACGGTCGATAATGAAAAATGGCTTCATACGGTGCAGGAGGATAAGAAGCGCTACCCGCTGCCTATGCCCAAGGACGGTGCGCTGCATGGCGGTTATGTAATCCGCAGGATTTATGATTTGGTCGGCGATAAGGCGATTCTCTCGACGGAGGTCGGTCAGCATCAGATGTGGACAGCACTGTATTATCCCTTTAAGGAGCCGAGAACCTGGATCACTTCCGGCGGCTTGGGAACAATGGGATATGGTCTGGGAGCCGCAATGGGCGCGCAGATCGGCCGTCCGGACCGGAGAGTCTTTAATATCGCGGGAGACGGAAGTTTCCGGATGAATCTCAATGAGCTCGCGACCGCGCAGTTTTATAATATTCCGATCATCCAGGTAGTGATGAACAATCAGACACTGGGTATGGTTCGGCAGTGGCAGACGCTGTTTTATCACCATAGATATTCGCAGACAACGCTGGACCGTGGGCCGGATTTTGATAAGCTGGGAGAGGCGTTTGGGATCCCGACATTTCATATCAGCCGTCCGGAGCAGGTGGATGACGCGATCCAGAAGGCATTGGCTATCCAGGGCCCCAGTATGATCATATGCGATATTCCGATGGATGACAAGGTATTCCCGATGGTGGCGCCCGGAGCTTCGATCGAAGATGTCATGCTGCAGGAAGAATAAAGAATTGCTTTTTTTAGACAGGCATGGTATAATAGAGGTGGTTTGAGAGCCAAAATCATTCGGCTGCATATGCCAAGGGGGAACTCACATGAAGCATGATAAGATTCTGTATGATAAGACAGAGATTATCGTAGTAGATGAGACCGGAAAGCGTCCGGCACTCTTAAATCTTACCTATGATAAGATCATCAGCATTTCTTTTGACAAGTGCAAAGAGGGCTTGTTCGGCAAACCTTCCGAGAAGATCTCGATCACGGTTCGCGGAAAGGAAAAGCCGCTGGAGTATTTCAGAGGCAAAGAGGGACAGGAGAAGTTTGACCGGTACAAAGAGATGCTGGTCAAGTTCTGCAAAGACAATAAGGTTTCTTTTTACAACAATCTGTAAGTTTATGACCGCCATGCGGATTCCGCGTGGCGGTTCTTCATGTAAAGGAGTCAGAATGAAAAAAGCGGCAGTTTTTGACCTGGACGGGACACTGCTCTACAGTCTGGAGGACTTGTGGCGCAGCACCAATCAGGCCTTGGCCCATAGCGGCTATCCGTCAAGAACAATGGAAGAAGTTCGCGAATTTGTGGGAAACGGCGTGGGACGGCTGATTCATCTCGCGGTTCCGCGGGGAACCGGAGAACAGGAGGAAGCGCAGTGTCTGGCATTTTTTCGGGAATACTATAAGACACATATGCAGGAGCACACAAGACCGTATGACGGAGTGACGGAGATGCTTGATAATCTGCGGAGCATGGGAATTCGAACGGCGATTTTATCGAATAAGTTTCATGCGGCCGTCTGTGAGCTGAGTCAGGAATATTTTGACGGAAAAATCGACATGGCGCAGGGAGAGCAGAACGGTATCCCGCGCAAACCGGATCCGACCGGACTTTTCCGGTTGATGGAAAAGCTGTCGGTGACCGCACAGGAGACGGTTTATTTGGGAGATTCTCCGGAAGATGTATTTACGGCACAAAGAGCAGGCGTAGATTTTGTCGGAGTGACATGGGGGTACAGAAGCCTTACGCAGCTAAAAGAAGCAGGAGCGGTAAGGTGGATTCAGCATCCGGGAGAGCTGCCGGAGCTTCTTGGAAAAATTCAATAAAGTTCTGATTTTTGGCTTTACATTTGGTACGGAGCATGGTATAATCATAAACTGTGGATAGAACCCTTGCTTGGCGGTTGGAGTCTCCGACCAGCGCTCAGCAAGCGGCGATCCGAATATTATTTTATGGAGGATTATCATTATGACGAAGGAAAGAAAGCTTGAGATCATCAAGGAGTTTGGCGCAAACGAGAAGGATACCGGTTCCACCGCAGTGCAGATTGCTCTGCTTAGCGAGCGGATCAGTTATCTGACAGAGCATCTGAAGAATCATCCTAAGGATCATCATTCCCGCCGTGGTATGCTGATGCTGGTTGGTCAGAGAAGAGGCCTGCTGAGCTACCTGAAGAGCAAGGATATCGAGCAGTATCGTACACTGATCGCTCGTCTCGGAATCAGAAGATAATAGAGCGTCGTCGGAGCGTTTTTGAACCGTTGCGATGCTTTTCCGGCTGTGCCGGACTCATAGGGCGGATGGTTCATCCGTCCTATTTTTGCAGAAAAGCGGGTGCTTTTCTGTATCATTACTGGAAGTGAGGTAGAGAAAGGAAAATGGTAAAAGAGTTTACAATGGAGCTGGCCGGACGGACTCTGCGTGCGGTCATCGGTAAGGTTGCGGAGCAGGCCAACGGAGCGGTCCTGCTGTATTATGGAGATACGGTTGTTCTGTCTACGGCAACCGCATCCGAGAAGCCCAGAGAGGGTATCGATTTCTTCCCTCTGAGCGTGGATTATGAAGAGAGATTGTATGCAGTAGGCAAGATTCCGGGCAGCTTTGTAAAGCGTGAAGGCAGACCGACAGAGAATGCGATTCTGACGGCTCGCTGCATCGACCGTCCCATGCGTCCGCTGTTCCCCAAGGATTATCGGAATGATGTATCCCTGGTGAATACAGTACTGTGTGTAGATCAGGACTGCTCTCCGGAGATTCTGGCGATGGTAGGTTCCTCCATTGCGGTCTCCATTTCCGATATTCCGTTCGCGGGTCCGGTAGGTGCGGTATCCGTAGGACTGGTAGACGGTGAGCTGGTGATCAACCCGACTTCCGCACAGCGTGAAGTCAGCGAGCTGAACCTGACTGTTGCGTCTACAAGAGAAAAGGTCGTTATGATCGAGGCGGGAGCCAAGGAAGTGCCGGAAGCCAAGGTGCTGGAGGCGATTTTCTACGGTGATGAAGTCAATAAGCAGATTGTTGAGTTTATCGATAAGATTGTAGCAGAGTGCGGTAAGCCTAAGCATGCCTATGAGGAGCAGGTCGTTCCGGAGAAGGTTATGACGGCTCTGAAGCAGGTGATCAGCCAGGAGAGAATGGAAGAGGCTGTATTTACGGATGTTAAGCAGGTGCGCGAAGAGAATATCGCTAAGCTGACCGCAGAGTTTGAGGCTTATATTGAGACGCTGCCGGAAGAAGAGCAGGAAGTATTCAAGGCCAATGTAGCCGACGCGGTATATCAGTATGAGAAGAAGACTGTCCGCAAGATGATCAAGGAAGACCATAAGCGTCCGGATGGTCGTGGTATGGAGGAGATCCGTCCGCTGTCCGCGGAGATTGATGTTCTGCCGAGAACGCACGGAAGCGGCCTGTTCCGCCGTGGTCAGACACAGGTCCTGACGGTAGCGACGCTGGGCGCGATCAGCGAGCAGCAGAAGCTGGACGGTCTGGATGAGCTGGAAGAGACCAAGCGGTATATTCATCATTATAACTTCCCGTCCTATTCTGTAGGAGAGACCAAGCCCAGCCGCGGACCTGGCCGTCGTGAGATCGGACATGGCGCGTTGGCAGAGCGGGCGCTTCTGCCGGTTATCCCGGATGAGGAGACTTTCCCGTACGCAATCCGTCTGGTATCCGAGGTACTGAGCTCCAACGGTTCTACTTCTCAGGGTTCCATCTGTGCAAGTACACTGGCGCTGATGGCGGCAGGCGTTCCGATCAGCGCACCGGTTGCGGGTATTTCCTGCGGACTGGTAACGGGCGATACCGATGATGATTTTGTACTGCTGACAGATATTCAGGGACTGGAAGACTTCTTCGGAGACATGGACTTTAAGGTTGCCGGTACATTCAAGGGAATTACGGCGATTCAGATGGATATTAAGGTCAAGGGACTGACCAAGGCGATCATTGAGGGAGCCATTGCCAGAACCAGAACGGCCAGAGAGTATATCCTGAATGAGATTCTGCTGCCCTGTATCTCACAGCCGAGAGAGTCTGTAAGCGAGTATGCTCCGAAGATCTATCAGACCAAGATCAATCCGGAGAAGATCGGTGAGGTTGTCGGACCCAAGGGTAAGATGATCAATAAGATTATCGAGGAGACCGGCACCAAGATCGATATTGAGGATGACGGACATGTATATGTGTTCGGCGCCGATGAAGAGATGTCCAAGAAGGCGATTCAGATCATCGAGACGATTGCCAAGGACATCGAGATGGATGAGGTATACAATGCCAAGGTCGTACGTTTGGCTACCTTCGGAGCGTTTGTAGAACTGCTGCCCGGTAAGGACGCGCTGCTGCATATCTCCGAGATCAGCTATGAGCGGATCGAAAAGGTCGAGGATGTACTCAAGATCGGCGATGAGATCATGGTTAAGGTTATCGGAATCGACGATCAGGGCAAGGTTAAGGTATCCCGTAAGGCACTGCTGCCGCCTCGTGAGGGTGGAGATCAGAATCAGGGCCGCAGGGAGAGAAGCGACCGCAATCGTTCGGATAGAGGCCGCCGTCGGAATGATTAAGTTTTATAAGGTCAGTCAGGACCAGTATTTCAAGGACCGCCTGGAAGCTTTGCTCCAGGCGGGCTTTGATACTGAGGGTGCGAAACGCACGGCACAGGAAGAGTACGAGAGAATAGAACTGCCGCGCCGCGGCACAATGTATTCTGCCGGATACGATCTCAGGACGCCGGCGGAGTATGTTCTGCAGCCGGGACAGAGCCTTGTGATCCCCACCGGGCTGCGCATTCAGATGGAAGAGGATATGTGGATGGGAATCTATATCCGTTCCAGCTTAGGGTTTAAATATAATGTGCGTCTTAAGAATTCAGTAGCGGTAATCGACGCGGATTATTTCGGCGCGGATAATGAGGGACATCTGAAAGTCGGCATCTATAACGGCGGGGACAGAGAACTGGTGCTTCATGCCGGAGATGCCTTTGCGCAGGGTATATTACAGAAATACTATGTGACAGACGACGATCAGCCGGTGCAGAAACGCCGCAGCGGTGGATTTGGCTCTACCAATCAAAAATGACAGGAGGGAGGACCGAAGAATGATTCGAGCGCTGGGAGACGTTAAAGCGGAGCTGGATCTGGCAGACAGTATCAAGGTCGGTATTATATCGGACACGCATGGACTTCTTCGGCCGGAGGTAGAGAGGATCCTGGGAAAATGCGATAAAATCATACACGCCGGAGACTTCGATAATAAAGAGACGGCGAGAAGACTGGAACAGATCGCTCCGACCTATATGGTCCGGGGAAATAATGATCTGTGGCTGCCCTACGGAGAGCTTAGAACCGCGCGGTTTGAGATTGGCGGTGTGCATTTCTATATGGTGCATAACCGGGAAGAGGCGGGCGAGATCCCGGAGGAGACGGACGTCGTGGTCTTTGGACATACGCATCAATATTACGAAAAAAAGGAAAACGGACGGTTGTGGCTCAATCCAGGGAGCTGCGGCCGTGCCCGTTTTTCATTGCCGCTTACAATGGCGGTCATGACGATCTATGAGGGACGCTGGCGGGTTCATCGAGTCCGCGTCGATGCCTGATCGATCAATTCATGGAGTTTGCCGAGCGCTCGGTCAATACCGCCGACTTCCCGGATCAGTCCTTCCCGAACCGCATCCTTTCCGACGAGAATGGTGCCGAGATCCTTGGTCAGGACACTCTTGTTCAGCATCATCTCCTCCAGACGGCTCTCCGTTACATGGGAATGCGCGGCGATGAAGCCTGTAATGCGGTCCTGAATGATTTTGAAATAATCAAAAGTCTGCGGTGCGCCGATGATGAGGCCGCTCATGCGTACCGGATGTATAATCATGGTTCCGGTCGGCGCGATAAAAGAGTAATCGGCCGCGACAGCTAGAGGAATACCGATGGAGTGGCTGTCACCGATGACCAGCGAGACGACGGGCTTGCTGAGGGAAGCGATCATTTCCGCAAGTGCGAGTCCTGCGGAACAGTCGCCGCCGCTGGTTTGCAGTAGGACCAGTACGCCGTCCACATCGGCAGTGTCTTCAATCCAGGCGAGCCTGGGCAGGAGATGTTCATATTTTGTGGTTTTGCTGCTGCCGGGCAGATTTTCGTGTCCTTCGATCTCACCGATGATGGTGAGTAAGTGAATATGGTGTTTTTCCGGACCGCTGGTCAATTCCAGCTGTCCGGTTTCTTGTATTTGTTCCTCTTGGGATAGGTCTTTTTGAGAATCCATGGCGGCCTCCTTATAGAATTTTTAATTAGTATCCCCGCCAGGAGAGGGATTTATCCGAAAAAAGCAAAGGAAAAGATTTGAGCGTTCGCCTTTACAGATTCTATAATCCATTGTATAATAAAGTGATAATATAGGCTTATAGGCCAGGGTGAGCAAAGGAGAGAGAATTATGCTAAGTTATTGGCAGGCAATATGGATGGCGATCGTTCAGGGGTTGACGGAATTTCTGCCGGTGAGCAGTTCCGGACATCTGGTTCTCGCAAGTCAGATTCTTGGGGTTCAGACTGACGGAGGACCGCTGTTGGAGGTCATTTTACACATCGGCACATTGATTGCCGTATTCATTGTGTATTATAAGGATGTCTGGAGCCTGATCAAAGAAGGAGTCCTTCTGATCGTTGACGGTGTTCGATATCTGGTGAATAAGGCAAAGTACCCGTTTCGCATGTATCCGGAACGGAAGATGGTGGTTATGGTATTGATCGCGAGCGTCCCTACGGCCGTTCTGGGACTTTTTGTAGAGGCTTTTTTACAGGATCTGTTTATGAGTTCGGCAATCGCTGTGGGCGTGATGTTGCTGGTGACTTCCGCGCTGCTTTTGCTGTCCACCAAGATTAAGCAGGGAAGTAAGCGGGTAGAGAAGGCAACATATCGTGATGCCCTCGCTGTCGGAATTGTTCAGGGAATCGCGACGATTCCCGGAATCTCCCGTTCCGGTTCTACGATTGTAGCGGGATTGGCCGACGGCTTTGACAGAGAGTTCGCGATTCGTTTTTCGTTCCTGCTCTCTATTCCTGCCATTGCCGGCGCGAGTCTCCTGACCTTTATTAAGTCGGATCTTGCGGAATTGGCAGCCAATGCCGGACCGTATCTTGTGGGATTGGTTCTGTCCGCGGCAGTAGGATACCTGTGTATTCGCACACTTCTTCGGATGCTCAAGAATCATACATTCCATTATTTTGGGTATTATTGCGGAGCCGTTGGCGTGATTGCGATTATTTGCGGATTGGTAATGTAAGTTCACTGGAAAGCCGGGAGAATGGATATGGCAAAAAAAACAGCTTTTGACAGACAGAGGGCAGCCAAACGTTCCGGCAGCGGATCCAAAACCGGAAAGGCGTCTTCCGGGAAGAAGATCAGGGCAAATGCAGCGGCCTCCGCGAAAAAGGGGAGCGGACAGAAGACAACGGCCGGAACACAGAAGTTTCAGGTAAAGGAGACGGTGGGGCAGGAGGTACGGGACCTCATCGGGCTCCTCGTGATGCTGCTCCTGCTGTTAAGTATTTGTCTGGGTTCGGTTCTTGGAAAGTTCGGACTGTTGGTGCATGATGTGAGCGTGGGGATCTTTGGCATAGCAGCGTATCTTTTCTGTATAGCAGGGATTGCCGCTATGGTGCTGCGCATCTGGAAGCGGTCCAGATACCCCAATTATGCCAAGGTTTTGTGCATGGCGCTGCTGATTGTGAGCATTTCCGTGCTGATGCATATGATTAACGGAAAAGAGCTTAAAACACTGGAAGCATGGTATACGCAGGCAACCTGGTACACCGGCGGTGTTGTCGGCGGGTTCCTGGGCAGTATGCTTTTGGATCTGATGGGCAATGTCGGCGGAATTCTTCTGTTGTCCGGGATCATCATCATATGTCTGGTTGTCATTACGGAGAAGTCCGCGATCGAGACTGCGGCGAAGGCATGGAAAGGAACCCGGCAGGTGACACGTAATGTGGAAGAGAATGTACGGGAAAAAGTAAAGCTTCATCAGGAGCAGCGCCGCAAATGGGAAGAAGAGCATCCGACAGAGCCGGATGAAGAGATTGCTGCCCCGGGTCCCAGAATTCAGTTGAATGAGCCGGAACCGGTCAAGCAGACGGAAGCCGATGAAGAGATTCCAAGGTGGCTGGCAGAGAAGATGGATGCCAGAAGCCAAGAGAGGACACCCAAGCAGACAGTCCGGGAGGAGAAAAAGGCGAGTTTGCCGGAAAGTGTGTCGGATCTGCCTTTGGTTTCCTATGAAGCATATTCACAGAGAACACAGAAAGCGCCGGAAAAGGCTGACGGGCAGAGTACGGAAGCGGTGTCGGAGCCTGCCGTAAAAAAGGCGGATCCTGTAACGAAGGCGGAACAGGAGAAGATCAATTTTGGAATTCAGCAGAATCTTTTTGCGGAAGGGGAAGAGGCGGAATATCAATTTCCATCCATTGAACTCTTGAATCCGGCGCAAAATGCCGTTTCTGGAAGCAGGGATGAGCTGTATCAGAATGCGCAGAAGCTGGAGCGGGCGCTACTCAGTTTTGGTGTGGAAGCGACGGTAACGCAAGTCAATCAGGGACCGGCCGTGACAAGATATGAACTGATTCCCAAGCAGGGAGTCAAGGTAAGCCGAATTGTAAATCTGGCAGATGACATTGCGCTGAATCTGGCGGCCAAGGCGATTCGTATCGAGGCGCCGATTCCGGGCAAGAGTGCTGTAGGTATTGAAGTGCCGAACAAGCAGGCGGCGACGGTGACCCTCCGCGAGATCATTGAGAGCGATGTATTCCGTAAGTTCCCCTCCAAGCTGGCATTCAGTCTGGGAAAAACGATTGACGGTGAAGTGAAGGTAACGGATATTGCCAAGATGCCGCACCTTTTGATCGCGGGCGCAACAGGGTCCGGTAAGAGCGTTTGTATCAATTCACTGCTGATCAGTATCCTGTATAAGGCACATCCCAAGGATGTCAAGCTCATCCTGATCGATCCCAAGGTAGTAGAGCTTTCCGTATACAATGGAATTCCCCATCTGCTGCTGCCGGTAGTCAACGATCCTAAGAAGGCGGCGGCTTCCCTGAACTGGGCGGTCCAGGAAATGACTGTGCGCTATAAAAAGTTCGCGGATATGAATGTCCGGGATATCAAGGGTTATAACGAAGCGGTACGGGAACATGCGCTGCAGGGAGAAGTCCTGGAGAGCATGCCTCAGATCGTAATTGTTATAGACGAGCTGGCGGACCTTATGATGGTGGCCGGCAAGGAAGTCGAAGAAGCCATCTGTCGTTTGGCGCAGATGGCGCGTGCCGCGGGAATGCATCTGGTGATCGCGACGCAGCGCCCGTCGGTGGATGTCATTACGGGAGTTATCAAAGCCAATATCCCTTCCAGACTGGCATTTGCCGTGTCCTCCGGTGTGGATTCCAAGACCATCTTGGATACCGTAGGAGCGGAAAAGCTTTTGGGGAGAGGCGACATGCTGTTTCAGCCGATCGGGGAGGCCAAGGCAGTCCGGATTCAGGGGGCTTTTGTCAGCGATCATGAGGTGGAACGGGTCGTAGAGGCAGTAAAGCAAGGAATCCATACCCCGGTATACAATGTGGACCTGCAGGAAAGCGTGGAAAATACTTCCGCGGGCAGTCCTCTGGACGCAGAAGAGGAGCTGGATGAGTATCTGGCAGACGCGATCCGGATGGTCGTCGAGAAGCAGCGGGCTTCTATCAGTATGCTGCAGCGGGCCTTTCGAATTGGGTTCAATCGGGCCGCCCGATTGATTGACGCCATGTATGAACGTGGTATTGTAGGACCGGATGAAGGCAGCAAACCGCGCAAGGTTTTAATGACCAAAGAAGAATATGAGAGTCAAGGAGTGGAGCAGGATGAGCAGCTATAAGAGTGATATCGAGATTGCTCAGGAGGCCAAGATGCTTCCGATCGCACAGGTAGCTTCCAAGCTTGGAATTATCGAAGAGGAGCTGGAGCCCTACGGACGGTATAAGGCAAAACTGAACCAGAAGCTGTGGGAGAGAGTTCAGGATCGGCCGGATGGTAAGTTGGTATTGGTTACGGCAATCAATCCGACACCGGCAGGAGAAGGCAAGACAACGACGACGGTCGGACTGGGAGAAGCGCTGGGACGCATGGGAATCCGTTCTATGATTGCTCTCAGAGAGCCGTCACTGGGTCCCTGCTTTGGAGTGAAGGGGGGAGCCGCAGGCGGAGGCTATGCGCAGGTCGTTCCTATGGAGGATATCAATCTGCATTTTACCGGCGATTTTCATGCGGTCACGACGGCACACAATCTCCTGTCCGCGATGCTGGACAATCATCTGCAGCAGGGAAATGAGCTGGGGATCGATCCGCGGACAATTACCTGGAAGAGAGTACTGGATATGAACGACCGCGCTCTGCGCAATATTGTCATCGGTTTAGGCGGCAAGTATCAGGGCGTTCCGCGGGAAGACGGCTTTATGATTACGGTAGCGTCAGAGATCATGGCGATTCTCTGCCTGGCGGACAGCTTGAAGGATCTGCGGGAGCGTCTCGGACGAATTGTCGTAGGATATACTTATGACGGGCGGGAAGTAACGGCAGCCGATCTGAAAGCGGCAGGAGCTATGACAGCGGTTCTGAAGGACGCGATGCTGCCCAATCTGGTGCAGACTTTGGAGAACACCCCTTGCGTGATTCATGGCGGACCCTTTGCGAATATCGCGCACGGCTGTAATAGTGTCAAGGCAACCCGATACGCATTGAAGCTGGCGGATATAGTTGTAACAGAGGCAGGCTTTGGCGCGGATCTGGGTGCGGAGAAATTTATGGATATCAAGTGCCGCAAGGCAGGGCTTCACCCGGATGCCGTTGTTCTGGTGGCGACGATCCGAGCGTTAAAGTACAATGGCGGCGTAGATAAAAAGAATGTAGGAGAGCCGAATATGGAGGCGCTTGTAGCAGGCTTTTCCAATCTTGAAGCCCATATCGAGGCGCTTCAGAAATTCGGCGTGCCGATTGTCGTGACGCTGAATTCTTTTGTGACGGATACGGCAGAGGAGACAGAATACGTGGAGAAGCGCTGCCGGGAAATGGGGTGCGCGTTCGCACTCTCTGAAGTCTGGGCAAAAGGCGGAGAGGGCGGCATGGCACTGGCAGAAGAACTGCTGCAGACCCTGAAGGAAAAGCCGTCCATGTATCATCCATTGTATCCGGATGAAATGCCGCTGGAGAAGAAGATCGAGACCATCGCCAAGGAGATTTACGGCGCTGCCGGCGTGACATATGACGCGGGAATCCGTACAAGGCTCAAGAAGCTGACGGAGGCAGGATACGGCAATCTTCCGGTATGCATGGCCAAGACACAGTATTCTTTGTCGGATAATCCCAAGAAGCTGGGCAGACCGTCCGGATTCAAGATCAATGTCCGGCAGGTGAATCTGTCGGCAGGTGCCGGATTTATTGTAGTTATGACTGGAGAGATCGTGACGATGCCGGGCTTGCCTAAGGTACCGGCGGCAGAACGAGTGGATGTTGACGAACAGGGCAGAATCGTAGGACTGTTTTAAGGAGCATATATGGAAACAAAATGGATAGACGGCAAACAGATTGCCCGGGAAGTGCGCGCGGAGCTCAAGAGTCAGATCGCTGCCTATAGGGAACAGGGCTTTCCGGCTCCCAAGTTGACAGTGATTCTGGTAGGAGAGGATCCGGCGTCCCAAATCTATGTAAACAATAAAACGAAGGCCTGCGGCTGGATCGGCATGGAGTCCGAGACCATCCGGATGCCGGAGAATACGACGGAGGAAGAACTCCTGCGTGTGATTGCGGAACGCAATGCGGATCCCGCGGTCAACGGAATTCTGGTACAGATGCCGCTGCCGGCCGGGCTGAACGAGGAGCGGGTTCTTTTGGCCATAGATCCTGCTAAGGATGTGGACGGATTTCATCCGATGAATGTGGGAAGGATGGCCGTAGGAGATACCGAGGCGCTTGTGAGCTGTACGCCGGCCGGCGTGATTGAGCTTTTGAAGCGCAGCGGAATCCCGATCAGCGGAAAGAGATGTGTGGTCGCAGGAAGAAGCAATATTGTGGGAAAACCCATGGCAAGGCTTTTGCTTGCGGAGAACGGCACGGTTACCGTGTGCCATTCCAGAACCAGCAATATGGATGAGATTCTGCAAGAGGCGGAGATTTTTGTCGCGGCAGTCGGCCGTCCGAAGTTCTTCCATGGATCGCAGTTCCGTGAGGGGACAGTGATTATTGACGTAGGAATTCACCGTGACGAGAACGGAATCTGCGGGGATGTGGATTTTGAGAGCTGCCAGGGGATCGCTTCTTATATCACGCCGGTTCCGGGCGGAGTCGGTCCTATGACGATCGCCATGCTTTTATATAATACGCTGCGGGCTTATGAGCATCAGCACGGCTTATCAGGAGGAGAGAAAAGAGCTTGAGTACAAAAATTGCGTTTGTATCCTTGGGATGCGATAAAAATACCGTAGATTCAGAGATCATGATTCAGCTTCTGGCGGAGAAAGGATATGAGATCGTCAAGGAAGACGATCAGGCCGAGGTAATTGTTGTCAATACCTGCGGATTCATTCAGGATGCCAAAGAAGAGAGCATCAATACTTTGATTGAAATGGGACAATACAAAGAAAGCGGCAAACTAAAGGCACTGGTCGCAACCGGCTGTTTGGCGGAGCGATATGCCGACCAGATTTTTGAAGAGCTTCCGGAAGTGGATGCGGTCGTCGGTACAGGAAGCTATGAGAAGATCGTGGATGTCGTAGAGGAACTGATTCACGGCGGACGCGGCATTCGGGCACAGGAGGACGCGGGACAGAGAGATTTGGGTTACAGAAAAAGAGTCCTGACTACGCCGGGATACTATGGGTATGTCAAAATCGCTGAGGGTTGCGATAACCGCTGTACGTATTGTGTCATCCCTAAGCTTCGCGGACCGTTCCGCAGCCGCAAGGAGGAGGATATCCTGAGGGAAGTCCGCGACATGGCGGAAGAGGGCGTAAAGGAACTCATGATTGTCGCTCAGGATATTACCAAATATGGAAAAGACCGGGACGGAGTCTCAAGACTGCCGGAGCTTTTGAAAAAGATCGCTCAGGTAGACGGAATCCATTGGATTCGCCTTCTGTACTGCTACCCGGAGGACATCACGCCGGAGCTGATTCAGGTGATCGCGGAAGAACCCAAGATCGTTCATTATGTGGATATGCCGATACAGCATTGTTCCGATGGTGTTCTGAAGAGGATGGGACGGCATCACACCAAGCAGCAGCTTCTGGATGTGATACAGGCTCTCAGAAAGGCGGTGCCGGATATCGCGCTCAGAACTACATTGATTACAGGATTTCCGGGAGAGACTGAGGAGGACTTCCAGGAGATGCGGGAATTCATTCAGGAAGTTCGTTTTGATCGATTGGGCGTGTTCGCGTATTCCCAGGAGGAAGATACGCCGGCTGCCAGAATGCTGGATCAGATTCCGGAAGAAGAGAAGGAACGGCGTAAGGATATCCTGATGGAGCTGCAGCAGAGAATCAGTTCGGAAAAATCTCAGGAGATGGTCGGTGAGAGTCTGGAGGTCATCATCGAGGGACAGATTCCGGGAGAAGAGGAGGAAGAGGGAACCAAAGTGTATTCGGCCAGAACCTATCGGGATGCGCCGGATATCGACGGATTTCTATTCTTAAGTTCATCACAGGAGTATCTGTCCGGAGACTTTGTTCAGACACAGGTCGTCGGGGCATATGAATACGATTTGATGGGAGTGGATGAAGATGTGGAATATAGCGAATAAGCTTACGATGCTGCGAGTGCTCATGGTGCCGGTGTATGTGCTGGTTTTCGGACTGGTTCCGCAGCCATGGGGACGGTATCTGGCATTTGTCATCTTCGCGGCGGCATCTTATACGGATCATCTGGATGGTAAGCTGGCAAGAGAGAGACATCTGATTACCAATTT
>CAVGBV010000015.1:0-3926 GCA_963627615.1 Alloprevotella sp. | reverse complement strand
TGCAAGAGCCAGAAACTTAGTAACGAATTTTGGAAAATTCATGGATCCTCTGGCTGATAAGCTGCTGGTAATCTCGGCGTTGATCTGTTTTGTGGAAAACGGACAGCTGGCCGGATGGATTCTGATTCTTCTGGTTGCGCGCGAGTTTATCATCAGCGGATTCCGGTTGGTTGCCGCCAGCCGGGGAGTGGTCATCGCGGCTGGAATCTGGGGAAAGCTGAAGACCGTGGCCCAGATGATCATGGTCATGCTGATGATTCTCAATTTCCAGTGGGTTTGGTATCAGGTGTTGATTCAGATCTTCATCTGGCTCTCAGTGATTTTGACTATTGTATCGCTGGTGGATTACCTCTGGAATAACCGCGGTGTTTTATCTGAAGAAAAGAAGGCGTAAACATGAAAGAGATCAAAGCGGAAATTCTGTCCATCGGGACAGAGATTTTGCTGGGGAATATAGTCAATACCAATGCGGCCTATTTGTCGCAGGAACTGGCGGCTCTGGGCATTCTTGTGTATCATCAGGCAGTGGTGGGGGATAACCCAGGACGCCTGTCAGAAGCGCTGGCGGAAGCGTATTCCAGAGCGGAGCTTGTGATCACGACCGGCGGGCTGGGTCCGACAACGGATGATCTGTCCAAGGAGACAGCCGCAGCCTTTTTCGGACGCCGGATGGTGCGGGACGAAAGGGCGTTGGATGAGCTGGTACAAAGACTGAAGCTGGGCGGACACGAGGTAACTCCCAACAATTATAAGCAGGCGGATCTGCCGGAAGGCGCGACGGTTTTATACAATAAAAACGGTACGGCTCCCGGATTCATTCTGGAGGGAGAGGGCCGGACGCTGATTATGCTTCCCGGACCTCCGTCGGAGATGAAGCCGATGTTTGAAGAGGGAGTCAGGCCGTATTTGCGTAAGCACAGTGACCAGATGCTGATTTCCAAGACTTTGCATATATGCGGGATCGGTGAGTCCGCTGTGGAGCATCGCCTGAAAAAGCGGATGGATGAGCTGGTGAATCCGACGCTTGCGCCGTACGCCAAGACAGGAATGGTTGACCTCAGGATTACGGCCAAGGCGGCTACGGAGACGGAGGCCATGGCGCTCATTGAGCCGGTAGAGCAGGAGATCCGGGGCATGTTCGGCGAGTATGTTTTCGGAAGCGATGAAGAGACCCTGGAAGGGACGATTATCGAAATGCTGGCTCAAAGGAGATGGAGTGTCACAACGGCAGAATCCTGCACAGGGGGACTTCTTGCGGGAAGGCTGGTGGATTATCCGGGAGCTTCCCGTGTATTCCGGGAAGGTTATATTACTTATGCCAATGAGGCAAAAGAAGAGATTTTGGAAGTCAGCCACGAAACCCTGGAACGATATGGCGCGGTCAGTGCTGAGTGCGCCAGGGAGATGGCAGCGGGAGCGGCTAAGAAGGCAGGCACGCAGGCCGCGATCGCCATTACCGGCATTGCGGGACCGACAGGAGCTGTACCGGCGCATGGCGATCAGCCGGAAAAGCCGGTGGGACTGGTGTACATCGGATATTATGTAGATGGCGAAGTTACAGCGGAAGAACATCATTTTTACAAGAATCGGCGGGCCAATCGGGACAACGCGGTTGTGCGTGCGCTGAACGGACTCAGAATGAGACTTTTAGCGGTAAAAGAATCGCCAGAACAGGATTGTGTGCGATAATATAGGATGAGACTTTGATACAAGGAGGAGGATTCCAATGGCAAAAGAGAGCAAGGATAAGGCAAGAGAAGTCAAGGATCTGCGTGAGGATAAGACAGAACGGGAAAAGGCGCTGGATGACGCGATAGCGGCGATTCACAGAGCCTACGGTAAGGGATCGATCATGAAGCTGGGAGAATCCATGACGGATCATATGATAGAAGTGCTGCCTACAGGTTCGCTCAGTCTGGATGTAGCTCTGGGAGTGGGCGGAATTCCGCGTGGAAGAATCATTGAGATCTATGGCCCGGAGTCCAGCGGTAAGACCACCGTGGCTCTTCATATGATCGCGGAAGCGCAGAAACGCGGCGGAATTGCCGGATTTATCGACGCGGAGCACGCGCTGGATCCGGAATATGCCAGAAGACTGGGCGTGGATATTGATAATCTGTATATTTCTCAGCCGGATAACGGTGAGCAGGCGCTGGAGATTGCGGAGACCATGGTGCGTTCCGGCGCGATGGACATCATTGTTGTAGACTCGGTAGCGGCCCTGGTGCCCAAGGCCGAGATCGACGGCGAGATGGGAGATTCTCATGTAGGTCTTCATGCAAGATTGATGAGTCAGGCGCTTCGAAAGCTGACGGGCAGCATCAACCGTTCGGGCTGTGCCGTAGTATTCATTAACCAGCTGCGTGAAAAGGTGGGCGTTATGTTCGGCAATCCGGAGGTTACGACGGGCGGCCGGGCGTTGAAGTTCTATGCGTCTGTGCGGATGGATGTGCGGCGTACGGAGACACTGAAGGTAAAGGATAATTTTGTCGGCAACCATGTCCGGGTTAAAGTGGTCAAGAACAAGGTGGCGCCTCCTTTTAAGGAAGCGGAGTTTGATATCATGTATGGTACGGGAATCTCCAAAACAGGAGACCTTTTGGATGTGGCGCTGCAGGAAAAGATCATCAACAAGAGCGGCGCGTGGTTCTATTATGGAGAGGATCAGCAGCGTCTGGGACAGGGAAGGGAGAATGTGAAGCAGTATCTGGGGATGCATCCGGAGCTTATGCTGGATATCGAAAATGCTGTTCGTGAGAAGCATGGTCTGCCCTTGAAGGACGCTGACGAGATGATCGAGGTGGATGAGCCGGAGATGGATGAAGTCACCGCAGAGGAAGACAATGAGGAGGCTCCGGAGCAGAGACAGTTGGAGATGGATGAGTGAGCGGCTTCGGAAAAAAGAAGAAGCGCGTGAGAGATCTGTCCGGATACTCGGAGGAAGAACGGAAGGAGTACTATAAGAACCGCCTTCTGTATTATCTGGAGCGCCGTAAGACAGAACAAGAGGCAGCCAGACATTTAAGAGAGCTGGACTGTCCGGAAGAGCTGCAGGAAGAACTCCTGACATTTGCCAGAGAATATCGTTTTATCGATGATGAGGAATATGCCAGAAGCTTTATCCGGGACGCGGCCGGACTGAAGCATCATAGCTGCCGGAGAATCCGGTATGATCTGATGCAGAAGGGATTGTCAAAGGACCTGATTGATCTGGTGATGGAAGCGGAAGCGCCCTCCGATGAGGAGGCCGCTTCCGCCTTGGTTCGAAAGAGGCTGACAGATCCGGAGAATCCAGAGGCGAGAAGAAAATGCAGCAATTATCTGCAGGCACACGGCTTTTCCTACGATGTAATCGAACGGGTACTGAGGCGCAGTGACGAAGAAAACGCAGATATAAGATAATCCGCTATTTTTATTGACAAACGATAAAAAACGGTGTAGAATTATGATGTTGTTTTGAATACAATGAACTATGAAAATTGAATAAGGAGGTGTAGTTTGTCTTGGAGTTTATTATAGCGATAGGAGTTATCGCGGCTGTGCTTTTGATCGGAGTCGGTTGTTTTTTCGGCGGCGTTAAGTATCGTAAGAATATTGCCGAAAAGCAGATCGGAACGGCAGAAGCAAAAGCTCGTGAGATTGTAGACGATGCTTTGAAGACAGCAGAGGCCAGAAAACGCGAAGTTCTTTTGGAAGCAAAAGAAGAAGCGTTGAAGGTCAAAAATGATATGGAACAGGAAGTCCGTGAACGCCGTAGCGAAGTACAGCGTCAGGAGAAGAGAGTCGTACAAAAAGAAGAGACCCTGGATCGCAAGATGGAAGGGCTCGAACGCAAGGAAAACCAGTTAAACCGTAAGGGGGAGGAACTGGACCGCAAGAACAAGGAGATCACCAAATTCCATGAGCAGCAGCTGCAGGAATTGGAG
>CAVGBV010000014.1:23361-34704 GCA_963627615.1 Alloprevotella sp. | reverse complement strand
GAAACTACAAAACTCATGACATCCGCCTCGGCGAGAATCTGATTATCACAAGCTCTCATAGACACTTTCAGGCACCCAGGATCCTCTGGCAACTTGTCATCCGCGGAGTTTTGTCAGCTTCCAAAGCAAGAAAACTGATCAAAAAGAACAAAAAATGACATTTCTTATTATTGGCCCACCTCCCCTAGAAGTCCGTCCCTCCACGAAAAATCTACCAGATTTTCTTGAAAATCCGGAGAATTCTGGTACACTCAAGAGTCTCACTTCCGAAAGTGTACCAGATTATTTCGAAAAACCAAAGAAAACTATAAAACTCTGGTACACTCAAGAGTCGCACTCTCAAAAGTGTACCAGATATTTTCAAAAATCCAGATAAATCCATAAAAATCTGGTACACCTAGGAGTCTCACTTCCGAAAGTGTACCAGATTATTTAAGAATCCAGAGAAAACTATAAAAACTCTGGTACACCCAAGAGTCTCATTCTTCAAAGTGTACCAGATTATTTCGAAAATCTAGAGAAACCTATAAAAATCTGGTACACATAAGAGCCTCACTCTCTCAAGTATACCAGATATTTTTGAAAATCCAGAGAAACCTATAAAAACTCTGGTACACCCAAGAGTCTCACTCACCAAAGTGTACCAGAGTTTTCAAGAACCCAGAGAAACCCATAAAAATCCTGGTACACCTAGGAGTCTCACTCTCCAAAGTGTACCAGAGTTTTTTGTATAAAGAAAAGAGTTATATCGCAGGCGCAGCGGTGCAGAATTATCCTTTTAAGGATCCAATCATAACGCCCTTTACAAAGTACTTCTGAATCCATGGATACAGAACCAGAATCGGGACGGTCGCTACAATAACTGTCGCGTATTTGATCGTAAAGCTCATGGCGTAGCTGTTGCCGAACGCCGCGCCCATTGTCATATCGTCGACTTCACTCTTGATAATGATATCACGCAGAATCAGCTGCAATGGGAACTTTGTCTTGGTTCTCAGATAGATATTGGCGCTGAACCAGGAGTTCCAATGGCCTACCGCATAGAACAATCCGATTACCGCAATTGTCGGAATGGACAACGGCAGAATCAGTTTGAAGAGGATTGTCCATTCGCCGGCTCCATCGATTCTGGCTGATTCTTCCAGTCCTGCCGGAATGCTCTGGAACATAGTCCGCATGATAATCATATTGTATGTAGAGATTGCTCCCGGAATGATCAGCGCCCACAGCGTATCATACATACCAAGGTTGCGCACCAGCAGATAATTGGGGATCAGTCCTCCGTCCACAAACATCGTAACGGCAATCAGAATCATGATCGGCTTCTTCAGCATCGGGCCCGTTCTGGACAGGAAATAGGCCCCCAGACACGTCATGAATAGGTTAACCGCCGTACCTACGACTACAATAAATATTGTATTTCTATACCCCGTGAAGATATTCGGGTTATTCAGCACTGCTTTGTAGGAATCCCAGCTGAAATCGAGCGGATACAGCAGCGTTCCACTGTGGGAAATAAACGCATTCGGATCGCTCAATGACGCAAACAGCACGTACAGGAACGGATATACTGTGATCACCATAAGAAAGATCATCAGCAGCGTATTCAATGTGACAAAAATATAATCCGCCGCTGTCTTTTTATATACTACCACTTGAATGCTCCCCCTCTCTTACCACAAACTCGTATCCGTCATACGGCGGCTCATCGAGTTGGCAAATGTCAGCAGAATCACGTTGATAACCGAGTTGAACAATCCGACCGCGGCACTGTAGCTGTAATCGCTGTCTTCCATACCCTTTCGGTATACGTATGTGGATATAACATCGGCCACTTCATAAGTCAACGGAGAATACAGCAGCAGAATCTTTTCAGAACCAACACTCATCAGGCTGCCGATCTCCATAATCAATTTAATGGCAATGGTCGGCATGATTCCCGGCAGAGTAATATACAACATTCTCTGGAAGCGCTTCGCGCCGTCGATATAGGCCGCTTCATACTGCTCCTGATCTACTCCGGCCAATGCGGACAGGTAGATGATACTGCCCCAGCCGAACCCGGCCCAGATGCCGCTTGCGATGTACAGAGGACGGAAAGCCGCTTTGCTCATCAACAGATCCGTTCTCTTGCCGCCAAAGAATGCAATAATCGTATTAAACAATCCGTCCTTGGACGCGAATGTCGTAATCAATCCGCAGATTACGACCATGGATACAAAGTGCGGAAGATATGTAACCGTCTGTACTACTTTCTTAAATTTGGAATTCTCAACCTCATTCAAAAGCAACGCGAAAATAATCGGCGCCGGGAATCCAAACGCGAGATTCAAGAGATTAATGATCAACGTATTGGATAATGTCCGAAAGAAGAACATACTGGAGAAAAAGCTCTGAAAATGCTTGAAGCCTACCCAGGCGCATTCCCACATCGTTCTTGTAATCTTATAGTCCTTAAACGCAATTTGCAGGCCATACAGCGGTATGTACTTGAAAATCGCATAATATAATACTATGGGTAAAGCAAAAAACAGATATAACCACTTATACCGGATCAGATCCTGCTTCAATCTCTGAAAAAAGGGCTTCTTGGTTGCTGCTTTGGCCATAATTTCACTTCCTTATATTCATATCGATACTACAAAATGTTTTATAAAAGGCACGGTCCGGAGCGGATCCGTGCCTTTTCCATGTTCGATTCTCTTCTCGTATTTCTTACTTCTGCAGATAGCGGTCGTAAGCGGCCTGCTTACAGGCAATCGCCTTTTCGATGCCCATATCCTTAACGGTCTGTACATACGCGTCCCAATCGGCATCCAGGCTCTTCTCACCAATGATGAACTCCTGATAAGAAGTTTCCATATAGGTCTTGATATCCGCCATCAGGCTGGAATAGGTCGCCGCTTCCTCGGTCGTCATAATGACCGGAGGCAGAGTGATATCCTCGGTTGCCAGATTCCAGTTCGTCTGGATATCAACCTTGTACTGCTCGTTCAGGTTCATCTGCTCGTAGAAACGATAGTCACGGGCATTCGGGTAGTTGATGGGACCCAGCATCCAACGGGCGATACTCTGCTCTTCGCTCCACCCCTTGTCATTCTGCTTAACAGAATCTAGGATCGTCGGATATCCGTTTACCATCTCAAAGCTCTTACCCTCGATACCAAAGGTAGACAGCAGGGAGCCTTCGTCAGTATACGCATAATCCAGCCAACGCAGAGCAACTTCCACGTTCTTGCAGGAAGTCGTTATAACTGTAGAACGAGGATTGGCATTCTTGTCATCCGGATTGCACTGATATCCATCCGGTCCGATCAGCCACGGAACCGATACATAGTTATAGCTCTCATCCATCAGCTTCAGATTGTCATGGTTGGCAATCAGAGAAGAACCCATAGAAGAAATGGTAAATCCCGCCTTATTCTGTGTGATCAGGCTACCAGCCTCTTCATTTACAGCGAAATCCGAATTGATCAGTTCTTCTGTATACAGCTTGTTCATGTAGGTCAGGAACTTCTTGAAGTTCTCGGTAATCGGTCCATATACGATCGTTCCCGGATTCTTCGGATCATTCTGCATATCCATACGGGTTCCGAAGGAAGCGGCAACACCCTTGAGAGTACCATCACCCTTACCAACCGCGAACGGAACCTCATCTGTCTTATCGCCATTGCCGTTCATATCATTATCACGGAAGGCAACCAGTACCTCATACAGCTCATCCGTTGTAGTCGGCATCTTCATGTTTACCTTATCCAGCCAGTCCTGGCGGATCTGCGGTCCGTAGATCTTGAAGTATACAATCTTCTTATCTTCAACATTGGCATTGAAGTTTACAAACTGGAACTGTGTACCGTCATCCATCATGAAGGCTTTGTTCTCTTCCGGGTTGTTCTGCATCCACTCATAATATGCCGGCGCATACTTGGGCATCAGTTCGGTAAGATCCACGATGATCTCATCCTCCAGAAGCGCCTGAACACCGCCTGCCGCGTTCTGAACATTCCAGTTGATCATATCCGGCAATACACCGCTGGTGATCATCATCGCAAAGTTATCGTTGCTGCAGTTGTGATCCCAATTGATCTTAACATTGGTCTTTTCTTCCATGAACTTGAAGAATTCCACATCCGCGTATGTCTCCATCGTCGCAGACATAGCGCCGTTAATCTTGATGTAGTAGCTCAGCTCGATCGGCGTATCCACGAGCGGATATGTAACTCCTTCCTCTCCCTGAGACTCCGGTGCTGACGCGTCGCCAGCCTTGGAGCTCTCGGCCTTGGAAACATCTGCCTTGGAACTGTCAGCCTTGGAGGAATTATCCCCGCCGCCACATCCTGCCAGTACGCCGATAACCATCAGCATACACATCAGTAATGCCAACACTCGCTTTTCCATATGAAACCTCCTAATGATTCAGGGGCGCCTTCCCCGTATTGATATTTTAATCATATTCCTTTTTACGGATCCAAACAAGTAATTATGTGGACTAAATATGGAATTTTATATAATGTTCTTTGAAAAACACGCGTTCTTTTGTGTAAAGAGCTGTCATTAATGACTTTTCGTCATTTCCAGCCAATTATTATGCCATGTTCAAATTCATCTCATTATTTCTTTATTATGCTTTTTTATTTCTTATCTAAATATAAAAACGGCTTGTGCAGCCGTTTTTGTGTTTCATCTTATGTTTCTCTATTTTCCTTCTCTTTATCCCGTTCTTGGACATACCTCCGATACTCTATCGGTGTTCCCTGCTTGGGAACGGTATCCATCTCTACCGCCGCGGCAACGGCTTTTATTTTATCTCTAAGAATGGATTGGAGGCAAAATGGTACATGTTCTTTATGATATCGGTGTAACGCGACGCACTCTTTACATTTTCCATGCCACTCACATAGCTCATTGGGACATGGACATTTTGTAACGGAAGGATCCGCGGCCAACTTTCTGTTTTCCAAAACCAACTCATAATATTCTTCTTTGGTTCTCATACAGCTTTCCTCCTTATCTCCACTATAATAAACCACCGTAATCAGTTTAGCACATCTTCTTTATCCATACAAGGAATATCCCGATTTTCCTCAGACCTTTCACGCTTCCGGTCCAGAAATTCTGCGGACCCAATAACCGAAGTCTCCGCGTTTCGGCGGCTGGCCATGCGCCGCGCGGAATTCATGGCATTGCTCCGCAGCCGCTTCCTGCGCCATCTCCGGAACATAACGTCCCGGAATCCCTAGCAGATATTCCTTTCCTTCTTTGGATAAAACCAAATGCTTATACCGTGTATAGGCCCGCATCACAAAGGGACTGTTCTCCATCTCCGTCAGGTTACAGGGCAGAGGCGACAGATCCCCCGGATCTACTCGCACCCATTTCTGCCGACTCTGATAAAAGGGACGGATCTCCGGCATATGCCGCATCATGTTCTCTCCTTCGTCCTCTGTTTTTGCGTGTGGCGAAGGTGCTTTCGTCACTTCCGGAACCTCTTCCGGGATCGGCTCCGGAACCGAAGCAGGCAGGGCAGACGGCGCCTCTTCTGCCTTTGGAGCGGACTGCTCCTGCCATTCCTCCAGTTCCTGCCATCTTGCGGCATTTTCGATTCGTGCTGTCAATAAGTCTGTTGGATCCGGATATCCCTTCTGTACCCGAAACACCTGATAATCCTCCGGTCTTGGTCCCGTGCCGGAGCAGCCCAGCGCGCAGCGGTATAATAGTTCCCCACGCCCCCTGGCATCCGTGCGTACCGTTCCCAGCACATATTTCCGGTATCTCCCATCCCGGACGCAGATCATCTCCGCATGATATGTGCCATAGGGCGCCGGTGTCACTCCTTCCAGCTGGATTCGGATTTTCAGTGCCTGGTCCCGCACCTCTGCCCGCAGCATTCCCCTGGCCCGGCAAGCTGTCCCCGCTGAAGAAAACTCAAGATTCTGTCTCAGATACTCCATGATTTACTCCTTTCTCACTACGGTCTGTGTCCTCAGCATCTGCCACAGGTCCGGATCTCCCAGTCCCAGTCTCCACAGTCCCAGTCCCCAGATCCCATATCGGGACGCGGTATATGCCCGTTCTTCCAGGCTCCTCTCATCGTCATACCAGACCTCATGGGCTTCTCCTGCCATGCCCTGGTATTCAAACATCCAGCTCTGTTTCTCCCTATCATACCGGGGCTGTGCGTGATACTGTTTTGCCAGCTGCATTGCCTGCGCGAAGCTAATGTACCTCACCCGGCCCGTAGTTACGTTAAAATCAAATCCGAAAAGGCCGACCGCCGCCACAATCTTCTGCGGTTCCGACTGCTGCAGCGCATAATCCAGTACCGCTTCCATCCAGGGTGTAGAGGATACGGGTCCGGATCCGGAACCCGGCCAGCCATGCTCATTATACATCATAATGACCAGCTGATCGGCAGTCTCAGCGATTGTCCCATAGTTAAAGGCCTCCATCCCTTCCTCTCCCTCGTCCTCTTTTGCCGGAACACAAACGCTGAGCAGCAGTCCCGCTTGATGGAGCGCTCCCGCGAGTTCTTCCAGAAAATCATGATACCTCTCCGCGTTTTCCGCCGCGATCTCCTCCAGATCCAAATTGACTCCGTCCAGCTCATATTCCGTGACCAGACTCAGAATCGATGTCACCAGCGCCCGGCGGTGTTCCTCATCCGCCAGCACCAGCTGAATGGTCTGTCCGGCCAGATCCGGATCCGAATACGTCATGTTCTGCACAACCGCCAGCATCTGTACGTTATTTCGATGGCCCTTATGTACAAGCTTCAGAATCTCCTCCGGAGATGCGTCGGCCGCATTCTCCAGAAGTCCCGGATTGCCAGGATCCAGTCTCCAGAAAAACATTGCACAGGAAGTCAACACATCGCTCCCCTCTTCAAAAGCCTCCTCTGAAGAAGGAAATCCTCCTCTCTCTTCTTCCGTATAATATCCCAGGACTCCGATGACCGGCATCTGCGCCCCATAGGCGATCAGCTGCGCGTCCTGCCTCCGGAGATACCCTTTTTCCCTCAGATACCGCACAGCCAGAAAATCCTGCGTCGTCCCGACAACTTCCAGACGGCATCCCGCGTCCAGCCTGCCCAGGATCTCTCCTTCCGAACTTTCCCATCGATAGACCGGCGTATCCTCATATAAGACCTGGGCTTCTACATACGACGGAATCCATAGCTTCTGTCCAATCTCCAATCGATCGCTCTTCAGATGATTCAATATATAGATTCCTTCCGGAACCGTTCCCAACTCTCTTCCGATCCGGTACAGGGAATCCCCTTCCTGAACCGTATACTGCTTCTCAACCATCCTGCTTTTCCCTCTCTGCTGTTTCTCTCGCATTATATGCAGACACTTTGCGGATTATATCCAAAACTTTTCTTGTGAACTTTGCCGAATTCTGTCATGCTGAGAATTTTTTCTGGAATTCTTCAGATTTTATGATATAATTGTACCACATAATGAATTAGGAGGTTACGCCCATGCTTGAACTTGTATCCGACGGTATCTACCTGGCAGGCGGACAGCCTGTCCCCCGCGCGGAAGCCCCAGACAGCTTTTCCTCTCCGGCGGAAGCCAGAAAGCGTACGATGACTCACGCCATCCTGTCCGCTCACAACTCTTCGGAAGATCCGTCCCATCTGCGGATTACCTTTGACGCGTTGACATCTCATGACATCACATATGTCGGTATCATACAGACAGCCCGCGCCAGCGGTCTGACACACTTTCCCATGCCCTATGCCCTGACCAACTGTCATAACAGCCTCTGCGCCGTCGGGGGAACGATCAACGAAGACGACCATGTCTTTGGTCTGTCAGCCGCCCGCAAATACGGCGGTATCTATGTTCCTGCCAATGCCGCGGTCATTCACCAGTATGCCCGCGAGAAGCTGGCCCGCTGCGGCGCTATGGTGCTGGGTTCCGACAGTCATACACGTTACGGCGCTCTGGGAACCATGGGTGTCGGCGAGGGCGGCCCGGAGCTGGTGAAGCAGCTTCTGAGCAACACCTATGACATTCCCGCACCGGAGGTTGTTCTGGTCTACCTTGAAGGGCAGCCCAGGCACGGCGTCGGTCCGCATGATGTCGCAATCGCGCTCTGCGGCGCTGTGTTCGCCAACGGTTTTGTCAAGAACAAGGTTCTGGAATTCGCAGGGCCCGGCGTGGCCTCCCTTCCCATGGATTTTCGTATCGGCATCGACGTCATGACCACTGAAACCACCTGTCTGTCCTCTATCTGGCAGACCGATGCCAGGGTTCAGGAGTTCTATACGATGCACAGGCGTCCAGAAGATTATAAAAAGCTGGAGCCGCAGGACGGCGCGTATTACGACAGTATGATCCGAATCAATCTGTCCGAGATCGAATCCATGATCGCCCTGCCTTTCCATCCTTCCAATGCCTATACCATTCACGAACTGCTGGACAATCCTGCGGATATCCTGCACAGTATCGAAGCGGAAGCGGCAAAGACTTTCGGTTCCAAGGTATGTCTGCATCTGACCGACAAGGTCTCCAGCCGGGGAATTCTGACCGATCAGGGCATCATTGCCGGTTGCGCCGGCGGTATGTACGATAATATCTGCGCCGCCGCCAACATCCTGAGGAACGCCTCCACCGGAAATGGGTATTTTTCTCTCTCTGTCTATCCGTCCAGTCTGCCGGTCAACCTTGCTCTGATCAAAAACGGTGTCGAGCAGAGTCTGATGGAGGTCGGCGCGGTGTTTAAGCCTTGTTTCTGCGGTCCTTGTTTTGGCGCCGGAGATGTTCCTTCTAATAACGGCCTCTCCATCCGCCACACCACAAGGAATTTCCCCAACCGTGAAGGCTCCAAGCCCGGAGACGGACAGCTGAGTGCCGTCGCTCTGATGGATGCACGTTCCATTGCGGCTACCGCGGCCAACGGAGGCTATCTGACGGCCGCTACCGATCTGGAATACCCGGAAGATCATCCGGAATACTCCTATGACGACACGATTTACGAGAAACGCGTCTATAACGGCTTCGGCCGCCCTCATCCGGAGGAAGAACTGCGTTTGGGTCCCAACATCACCGATTGGCCCCGCATGTATCCTCTCTCCGAGAATCTGCTGGTCAAGTTGGCAGCCGTGGTCCACGATCCTGTCACTACGACGGACGAACTGATTCCTTCCGGCGAGACCTCCAGTTACCGTTCCAATCCCCTGCGTCTGTCAGAGTTTGCTCTGTCCCGGCGTGTCCCGGAATATGTCGGACGGGCCAAGGCCATTCAGGCCGTAGAAAAGGATCGCCGCAGCGGAAACGAGCCGCAGGAACTCATCCGTGTTCTGTCCCGTGTGGGAAATGCCGCGCAGCTTCTGCCCGCCACCGGATACGGATCCGCGATCTTCGCTACCAAGCCTGGAGACGGTTCTGCCCGTGAGCAGGCTGCCTCCTGTCAAAAGGTACTGGGCGGCGCCGCCAATTTCTGCTATGAATACGCGACCAAACGCTACCGCAGCAACTGCATCAACTGGGGAATCCTTCCCTTTACGCTCGCTCCTGACACGCCCTTTGACTATAAGGACGGAGATTATATCTATGTTCCCGGTATCCGTCAGGCCGTTGCCGAAGGCAAAGAAGAGATCCCGGCATCTGTTCTCACTGAAGACGGTCTCTATCCCATCACTCTCTATATTAAGGGACTGACCGAGGATGAAAAGAAAATCATTCTGGAAGGCTGCCTGATCAACTATTATGCGGCCGGATTGAACTAAGGAGGATATTATGAATAAGATTTCCATGAACCCGATTGTCGAAATGGACGGCGACGAAATGACCCGCATCCTCTGGAAGGAGATCAAAGAAGAGCTTCTGTTCCCCTTCGTTGACCTCAATACCGAATATTATGATCTGGGACTTCCCCATCGTGACGAAACCGATGATCAGGTAACCATCGACGCCGCCATGGCTGCCAAGCGCCTGCATGTCGCTGTCAAGTGTGCTACGATCACCCCCAACGCACAGCGGCTGGAGGAATATAAGCTGAAAAAGATGTGGAAGAGCCCCAACGCGACCATCCGTGCCCTTCTGGACGGTACAGTATTCCGCGCGCCGATTCTGATCAGCCACATCAAGCCGGCCGTCAGGAATTGGGAGAAGCCGATCACCATTGCCCGTCACGCCTACGGAGATGTCTACCGCGCCGCGGAGATCCGTGTCCCCGGCGCGGGCAGCGCCGAGCTGGTCTATACCGCTGCCGACGGAACGCAGATCCGCGAGGAAGTCGCTTCCTTTGAGGGGCCGGGTGTCCTGCAGGCCATGCACAACAAGGACGCTTCCATCCTCTCCTTTGCCCATTCCTGTTTCCGCTATGCTCTGTCCACCCATCAGGACCTGTGGTTTTCCACCAAAGACACCATCTCCAAGCAATATGACCAGACCTTCAAGCTCCTCTTCCAGGACGTCTATGAAAAGCATTACAAGGAGCAGTTTGAAGCCGCCGGTCTGCAGTATTTCTACACGTTGATCGATGATGCCGTCGCCAGAGTCATCCGTTCCAAGGGAGGCTATATCTGGGCCTGCAAGAATTACGACGGAGATGTGATGAGCGATATGGTCTCCACCGCTTTTGGTTCTCTAGCGATGATGACCAGCGTTCTGGTCTCTCCTGACGGTAATTTTGAATATGAGGCGGCGCACGGTACCGTTACAAGACATTATTACCGCTATCTTAAGGGAGAAGAGACATCGACCAATCCTATCGCCACGATCTTTGCCTGGAGCGGCGCCCTTCGTAAACGCGGAGAACTGGACGGCAATCAGGCGCTGATTGATTTTGCCGGGCACCTGGAATCCGCCAGTCTGGATACGCTGGAGGAAGGCTATATGACCCGGGACCTTGCGCAGCTGTGCGATGACATCGTTCCCACCTCCTTGACATCCGCCGCCTTTATCAAAAAAATCCGTAAAAGGCTGGAAAAATACTACGCGTAAATACTTACGGCGTGCAAACCGATCCGGTCTGCACGCCGTATTCTTTACACCATTCAAAATCTGTGGTATACTCCGAGGTGGAGGTGTAGCAATATTGAAAAAAAACTGGAAGCTTTATCTGGCTCTCTTCTGGGAGACATTTAAAATCAGCGCCTTTACCTTTGGCGGAGGATACGTAATCGTATCGCTGATGAAAAAACAATTTGCCGATAAACGCGGCTGGATCGATGAGAAGGAGATGTTAGACTTTACCGCCATCGCCCAGTCCTCTCCCGGATCGATCGCGGTCAACGCCTCTATCCTCGCCGGTTATAAAGTCGGCGGCGCATTGGGAGCTCTGGTTGCCATTCTGGGAACCGTCCTTCCGCCTCTGGTACTGCTGACGGCT
>CAVGBV010000014.1:20764-23351 GCA_963627615.1 Alloprevotella sp. | reverse complement strand
GGGCGGCACCTTGGACACACTCATTAAACTGTTCTGGGCCTTCTTTCAGATCGGCCTCTTCTCCATCGGCGGCGGCTACGCTGCCATTCCACTGATTGAATCCCAGGTCATCGATTCTTATCACTGGATGACCGCAAAAGAATTTACCGATCTGATCACCATTTCTCAGATGACACCCGGTCCTATCGCGATCAATTCGGCGAGCTTTATCGGCGCGCGGATGGCCGGGGTTCCCGGCGCACTGGTTGCCACTCTGGGCTGCGTGCTGCCCTCCTGTGTCATTGTCCTCCTGATTGCCTGGCTCTACCGCCGTTACAGCAATCTGCGGCTCATCGACGGCGCACTGAAGGGACTGCGCCCTGCCGTTGTCGGCATGATCGCGACCGCGGCGCTTACCATGCTGCAATCTTCTTTTTGGGCCGCAACCGGTACTTCTATCGGCGGAGTTGATATCGCCGCCATCCTGATCTTTGCCTCAGCCCTGACCGCCCTGCGGAAATTCAAGCTGAGCCCGGTTCTCGTCATGTGCGTCTGCGGCGGTATCGGCTGGATCGTGTACTCCATATTCGGCGCCTAGCCTCTCCAGATACCACTCTGAAGGGATCCCCTTATAACCGGAATGTACCCGCAGGTCTTCCATCATAAATGTCCGTATCATAGAAGCCGCATAAGAAGCGGCTTCTTTTAATGGGAAGCCATCCATATTCCGCCCGACCAAAAGCGCCGCAAAAAGATCCCCGGTTCCCGGATAATTCACCGGAATGTGCTCATAAGGAACCGAAAAGCTCTCTCCCTCCCAGCCATAGACCTGGTGCACCCCGTCGATACAGGCACTGGTGATCACAACATTGGAGGCTCCCATCTGACGCAGCGCTTCTATGAGCTCATCCATCTCCCTCTGTGTCAGATCTTCTCTCCCTTGAAAATGTCCGGCAAGATACTGCGCTTCTGTCATATTGGGGCAAATCACATCCGCAATCGAGCATAACCGCCGCATGCTCTCAACATTTTTCTCCGTAACAGAGTTATAGAGGCGTCCCCGATCCCCCATGATCGGATCCACGTAGATCCGGATCCCATGAGTCTCTTTTTGATCAGACAAATATTCCTGCAAAAATTCGGCCTGTGCCTCGGATACAATGTATCCGGTACAGGCCGCTTCATAACTAAGCTTCAGTTCTTCCCAGATTTTCACACATTCCCGCATGTAATCCGTCATATCCCGTACGGCAAACCGTCCGTAATCGAGCGTATTGGAAATGATCGCAGTCGGCAGCAGCATCAGCTCATACCCCATGCGTGCCAGAACCGGCGGCATGGCCGCAAGGGCGACCTTGCCGTACCCCGGCTGGTCATTGATCAGAACAATCCTTTTTCCTTGCATTCTATCTCCTCCTGTCTCTGCCTATTGTAGCAGATTCCGTCAGAAAGTGCAATTATAAAGTCCTGTCGGGTACTGCCCGTCAAAGCAGGCGTAGCAGCATTGTCCTTCTCCATAGATGCGTACCAGGTCTTCGACGCTCAGGAACTTCAGCGAGTCTGCCCCAATCCATTGTGCCAGCTCTTCCGGCTCTTTGTGCGCGGAGATCAGTTCCTGTCTTGTCGCGATATCCACCCCGTAAAAGCAGGGCCAGCGAAGAGGCGGAGAGGCAATCCTCAGATGCACCTCCCGAGCTCCTGCTTCTTTGAGAATCCGAATGATTCTGCGTGAAGTGGTTCCCCGGACAATGGAATCGTCGATCAGTACAATCCTTTTGCCCTGAACCACGGCCCGATTGGCGGAAAGCTTCATCCTCACGCCCATATCTCTCAGCTCCTGCGTCGGCTCGATGAAGGTCCGTCCCACATACCGATTCTTGATCAGCCCCATCTCATTGGGCAATCCGCTCACCTGGGCATATCCCATCGCCGCAGAGAGGGAGGAATCCGGTACACCGGCTACGATATCTGCCTCCAGCCCATCCGCGCGATCCTTTTCTGCCAGGACACATCCGGAGAGTCTGCGGGCTGAATGGACATTCACGCCGTCCAGCGTGCTGTCCGGCCTCGCGAAATATACATACTCCATGGCACACAGATGGTGTCTCGTCTCCTCTGTATAGTACATCGTCTCGACCCCGCGCTCCGAGATCTTAACCACTTCTCCCGGCTGGATATCCCGTTCCCAGACCGCCCCCAGCGCTTCCAACGCACAGGTCTCGCTTGCGATGCAATACCCTTCTCCGAACCTGGCGATCGACAGAGGCCGCAGTCCGTTCTTATCCCGCGCGGCATACAGCGAATGCTCTGTCAGAACCACAAAAGCAAAGGAACCATCCATCTGGCGGCACGCACCGGCGATCTTTTCCATCATGCTCCCATGTCCTCGCTGAATCAGATGCAGTATGATCTCGCTGTCACTGCTGCTGAAAAAGATGCTGCCCTGCTCCTCCAGCTTCTGCCGCAGAACATCCGCGTTGACAATCTGTCCGTTATGCGCCGCGGCAATGCTGCCGATCGTAGCACGTGCCATCAACGGCTGTACATTCTCCGCCACATCGCCTCCCGCCGTAGAGTAGCGTACATGGCCAATGCTGTTATTTCCGGG
>CAVGBV010000014.1:9587-20754 GCA_963627615.1 Alloprevotella sp. | reverse complement strand
CCACCAATCCCTGTCCCTTATAGCAGTAGAGCTTCTCTCCGTCGCTTGTAGCGATACCGGCTCCCTCCTGTCCCCGATGCTGCAGCGCATGCAGAGCAAAATACGCATGCGTCGCGGCTGACTCGTGATGGAAGATTCCAACTACACCGCATTCTTCATGTAAACTCATATTTATCTGCCTCCGTAGCAGCGTTTCATTCTCTCCATGGCTTCCCTGGCCGCCTCCGGCGTTCCAAAAGCCGTCAATCGGAAGAAGCCCTCTCCATTTTTACCGAACCCGGCGCCCGGCGTTCCCACAACCTGCGCCCGATGCAATAGATCATCAAAAAATGTCCAGGAATCCATTCCGCCCGGGCACTGCATCCAGATATACGGAGAATTCTTCCCTCCAATGTGCCAGATCTTAAGGTCCGTCAACGCCGCGCTGATAACCTTGGCATTGTTCTGATAGATGCTCCGGCTTGCCGCGCAGCCCGCAAGACCCTGCTCCGAAAAGACCGCGGCCGCGGCTCTTTGTACCGGATAGGATACGCCGTTGAACTTGGTTGTCTGACGCCGAAGCCACATATCATGCAGGGACATTCCGCAGCGGACCAGCTTGGAGGGAACCACCGTATAACCACAGCGAATTCCGGTAAAGCCGGCAGTCTTAGACAATGAGCAAAATTCTACCGCGCACTCTTCTGCCCCAGGAACCTCATAGATGCTATGCGGAATCTCCGGCTGCACGACAAAGGACTCATACGCAGCGTCAAAGAGAATCACCGCATCCTTCTCTCGCGCGTAATCGACCCAGACCTGCAGCTGCTCCCTGGTATACGCGGCGCCAGTCGGATTGTTGGGTGAACACAGATAAATCAGGTCCGCTGATACCGCTTCGTCCGGCATCGGCAGAAAATCATTGGACTTATCCGCGTTCATATACAGAATCTTGCGTCCGTCCATGACATTGGTATCCCGATAAACCGGATACACCGGATCCGGAATCAAAACCGTATTGTCTCTGTCAAAAAGATCCAGAAAATTACCCAGGTCGCTCTTGGCGCCGTCACTGATAAAGAGATCGGATGCGGGGACTTCCACTCCGTAGCTCTGATAATACTGACAGATGGCTTCCCGCAAAAACGCATACCCCTGTTCCGGCCCGTATCCGTGAAAGGTCTCGGCCCTTCCCTGATCCGCGGCCGCTTCCTTCATGGCCTCAATTACCTCCGGACAAATCGGCTGCGTCACGTCTCCGATTCCCAGGCGAAGGATCCGGGCCTCCGGATGCTCCGCCTGATACTCCGCTACACGCTTAGAAATCCCCGCGAACAGATAATCCCGGCTTAAATTCCGATATCCGTCGTTGATCTTCACCTGTCCGCGCTCCTTTCCGCCGCCGCGCCGACAAAGGCCTTAAAGAGGGGATGCGCCTTGTTGGGACGGCTCTTGAACTCCGGATGATATTGCACACCGATATAGAACGGACGATCCGGAAGCTCCAGTGCCTCGCAGAGTCTTCCGTCCGGGGACAGGCCGGATAATACGGCTCCTCCTTGCCGGAATTCCTCTCTGTAATCATTGTTAAACTCATACCTGTGGCGGTGGCGCTCCTGAATCTGCGCTTCGCCATACACCTTCCGCAGCAGGCTTCCTTCCGCCGTATCACACGGATACGCTCCCAGCCGCATGGTGCCGCCCTTAGGAATATTGCCGTGCTGATCCGGCATCAGATCAATGACCGGATGCGTTGTATCCGGCGCAAATTCTCTAGAATGCGCATCCGCATATCCCAGATTCCGAAATACGGAACCCCGCTGGTTCTGGCATACTCCGCTGCCGCGATCATTCCTTCAATGCCGCGGATTCCAAAACCACCCGGAACAATAATTCCGTCGGCATCCTTCAGCCGTTCTGCTACATTCTCCCGCGTCAGCTCTTCACTGTCCACCCAGTCGATCTTGACCTTGACGCCATTCTCCCAGCCACCGTGGGACAACGCTTCCGCTACGGAGAGATAAGAATCATGCAGCTGTACATACTTTCCTACCAGAGCGATCTTTACCGTACGTCCGCAGCCATGGATCCTCTCCAGCATCGCTTCCCATCCGCTCAGATCACAGGGACGCTCCTCCATGCCCAGCTCCCGGATAACGATTTTGGCAAGCCCAGCCTTTTCCAGCATGATCGGGCATTCATACAGAACCGGCAGCGTCCGATTCTCTATAACACAGTCCCTTTTCACATTACAGAACAGCGCGATCTTATTCAGGACGCTCTCCTCCACAGGCTCATCCACACGCGCTACGATGACGTCCGGCATGATTCCGAAGGACTGCAGTTCCTTGACAGAGTGCTGCGTAGGCTTGGACTTATGCTCTCCGGAGGACTGAATATACGGAATCAGCGTCACATGGATAAACAGGCAGTTGCTGCGTCCTACTTCATGGGATATCTGACGGATCGCCTCCAGAAACGGCTGCGACTCGATATCTCCGGTAGTTCCGCCGATCTCCGTGATCACGACGTCCGCGTCCGTCTTTTCCTGTACAGCATAGATGAAGGATTTAATCTCGTTCGTTATATGCGGGATCACCTGTACGGTCTCTCCAAGGTACTCTCCCCGGCGCTCTTTATTCAGCACATTCCAGTATACCTTACCGGTTGTCAGGTTAGAGAACTTGTTCAGGTTCTCATCGATAAACCGCTCATAATGTCCCAGATCCAGATCCGTTTCCGCGCCATCCTCCGTTACAAAGACTTCACCGTGCTGATAAGGACTCATTGTTCCCGGATCGATATTGATATAGGGATCCAGCTTCTGCGCCGCTACCTTATATCCCCGCGCCTTCAGCAGGCGTCCCAGAGAAGCCGCTGTGATTCCCTTGCCCAATCCGGATACTACACCACCCGTTACAAAAATAAATTTCGCCATTATTTTTCCCTCCTCATCATCTCTGTAAATTCATTGAACAGCCATCTTGCGTCCCATGGTCCCGGGCATGCTTCCGGGTGAAACTGTACGGAAAATGCCGGCATCGTATCATAGCTGACGCCCTCGCAGGTGCCGTCGTTAGCATTGACAAACCGCAGCTTGGCTCCCGCAGGCAGCGTATCCGTGTCCACCATATACCCGTGATTCTGGCTTGTCACATAAATCCGTCCCGTCGTCAGATCCTCCACCGGCTGATTGGCCCCACGATGACCGTATTTTAATTTACTGGTTCTGGCCCCCTGTGACAGCGCCAGCAGCTGATGCCCCAGGCAGATTCCAAATGTCGGGATCTTTTTCTCACATAGTTTCGCAAGCTCTCTTATGATCTCCGGATTTTCCTCCGGGTCTCCAGGCCCATTGGACAGCATGATGCCGTCCGGACCGTATGCCGCTATCTCTTCCGCGGTGCTGTCCTGCGGAAAGACTGTCACTTCGCAGCCTCGCTCCAGAAGCTCCTGCAGGATATTGCCCTTGGCTCCGAAATCCCACAGCGCTACCTTGAATTCCGGCTCCGTTTCCGGCTTATAGGTTGTTCTGCTTGTACCGCTGACCGTACGTACCGGACACGATACATGATGCTCCCGGATCTCCCGCAGTTCTTCCTCACTATAAGGAGGCGCTTTATGCGTCAGGCGTCCGTTCATTGTACCGGACTCTCTGAGGCATCTGGTCAACGCTCTGGTATCGATCCCCTCCAGGGCCGGAATTCCATGGGCTTTAAAAAAGGTGTCGAGGTCTCCTTCACAACGATAGTTAGAAGGTTCTCGGCACCACTCCCTTACAATATAACCGGCCAGATAGGGCTTTTGACTCTCAAAGTCGTCAGGAATCACACCGTAGTTGCCGATCATCGGAAAGGTCTGCACTACGATCTGACCGCAATAGCTGGGGTCGGTAATGGTTTCCAGATACCCGTTCATCCCTGTGGTAAAGACGACTTCCCCTGTCGTCTCCTCCAGCGGAGCACCAAAGGCTTTTCCCTGAAAATACCGTCCGTTCTCCAATACCAGATACATTGTCTCCATTCTTCTTCCTCCTCATTCCAACTCATACAGTCTGAGTATCTCTTCTGCAATCTCTCTCTTGCCGCACCGACGATCCATCGCTTTTTTCTCAATCCATCGATGTGCTTCCTTCTCTGTCATCTGCTGATACTGAATCAGCAGACATTTGGCACGGTCTACCGCCCGCAGTTCCCGAATTCTGTCCTGATACTGCTGTACCTCCGGTCTCTGCGCACGGGATAACCTGACATGCTGCGCCATCGTAAGCCGCACCGCATCCGTTAAAAATCTCCGTCCCATCCCCGTGTTGTATACAAAGATTCCTTCGTCCGTCACAGAACTGTCATATTGTAAGCTATAGGAAGGGGAACATGCGATGAGCACTCCGGCCGAAGTCTCCAGCGCCTGCCGTGCCAGATACAGTCCATTGTCCCCGGCAAAAGGCGTCAGAATCAGAACCAGCGCATATTCCGCGCTGTTCATACATTCCCGCGCCATTCCATTCGAAGACGCCGTCCGCACCTCAGCCTGCAGTTCCTCCTTCAGGAGTTTTTCAAAAGATGCCGCCCAGTTTTCCCGGTCGGACACCAGCAAAATCGCTCCCATACCGCTTACTCCTTTTTATATGACGTTAAAATACATCCTCAACTGCTCTTCAAACGAATCCGCCGCCCCGGAGATTCGGGCGCATTCTCTCTTCTTCCGGCCAAGGTACTGCTCCAGCACGCTCGCGGGAAGGTTCTTTCGGATCCACTCGCTCTCCTCGGCTGTCTGAATCGCCTGCTCCAGACTATCCGGCAGCGTTTCAATGCCCATACTCTGTGCCACGCCCGGCTCATACAGATTCAGATTGCATGGCTCCGGAAGCTTTTCTCCATTCTCTATGCCGTCTAGGCCCGCATGCAGCAGCAGTGCGAAAGCCAGATACGGATTGCAGGCCGGATCCGGAGACCGAAGCTCCATGCGGTTGCTCTCTCCGCTGGAAGCCGGGATCCGAATCAGCTGAGAACGGTTCTGATGCGACCAGCTGATATAACGCGGCGCTTCCTGTCTGCCAAGGCGTTCATAGGAGTTTACCAACGGATTCAGGAAGGCCGTCATCTCTGCCGTTCTCCTCAGGATCCCTGCCAGAAAACTCTCCGCGTTGGCACAATGGCTGTTTCCCGTCTCAAAGAGGTTCCGTCCGCCCTGAATCAGCGACAGATTGATGTGCATCCCATTGCCGCACTCCTTAAACATGGGCTTGGGGAGGAAGGAAGCAAAAAGGCCATGCCGCGCCGCAATCGTCCGGACGACCGTCTTAAAGGTCATCAGATTGTCTGCCGCCGATAAAGGATCCGCATAACGGAAATCCACTTCGTTCTGACCCGGTCCCTGTTCATGATGGGATTTCTCCGGCCGCAAATCCATCTCCTCCAACGTCAAACAGATCTCTCTGCGGATATCCTCCGCCAGGTCCAACGGCGCCAAATCCGCGTAAGAACCATGGTCCAACGGTTCCCGAGTCGGCCGTCCCTCACTGTCCGTCTTAAAGAGATAGAACTCGCATTCCGCACCGATTCTGCACAGATACCCCATCTGAGCAGAACGCTGTACCGCCTGCTTCAGGATGTTCCGGCTGTCCCCGGCAAAATCCGTTCCATCCGGATTTTTCATGCTGCAGAAAATCCGCATCACCCGTTCATGCTCCGGCCGCCACGGCAGAATCGATACTGTCTGACTGTCCGGCATCAGAAACAGGTCTGAATGCTCGACTCCGGCCAATCCCGCCACCGCGGAGGCATCAAAGAGCATCCCGCTCTCAAACACCTGCGGCAGTTCACTGGCCATCACCGCAATATTCTTCTGCATTCCGAACAGGTCACAGAAGGTCATCCGGATAAACTTCACATCCTGTTCCTTAACAAAACGTAAGACTTCCGATGCTGAATCCGTCATCTCACTTCCTCCTTCATACAAAAGAGGCGTCCACAGGTAAGCCTTCTTCTCCCGTTCTTTTTCTCTTGAAGAGAAGAAGATGACTCCCCCGTGAACGCCTTTGTTCACCTTGCGTTATTATAATATAACCGCCTTTTCCTGTCAATCATTTTTTGCCTGCTTTCCGCATTTTCAGCAAATCCATTATTTCTGTTTCCATCCCTTCGCGCAAAACTGCGGATTTAAACGAAAAAAAGAACCGCAGACATCTGCGATTCTTATATCAGAGCGCGAGACGGGATTCGGACCCGCGACCCTCGCCTTGGCAAGGCGATGCTCTACCACTGAGCCACTCGCGCACGTGGTTTAACCACCAACAAATGCTATTATACTATAGTCTTCTCTAAAATGCAAGTGTTTTTTTCAATTTGGGGCAAATTATTCCGCAGGAGGCGCGATATAACTGTAGATCGGCACTTTCCCGACCGCATGCCCCCAGGCTCGATCCCCAAACGCGTAATGCCACCATTCATGCCGATAGTTCACAAACCCGGCTTCTGTCATCACGTGATACAAGAGCCTCCGGTTGTTCCGAAACTCCTCCTCTGTACCGCACTCTTCATAATACCGGGTATTGGCGCATTCTGTCAGATCGTCAAATTCCGTCCCCATGGGCAGCAGCTGACCACGGTACATCAGTGTCAGATCCACCGCTCCCCCTGTAGAATGCGGCGTAGGCCTCTGATAATCCACTCTCGGCCACGCGACAAAATCATCAATCCGGCGGCGCAGCTCTTCATCGTCTGCCTCCGGATACTCTTGGGCGAGTTTATCCCAGTACAGGTCATACAGACTCTGCTGCACCTCCACCGGCCGCAGCGTATCGTATATCCACAGAGAATACTCCCGCGGCAGGGACTCCAATACCTTTTGCAGCCGCTTGGACACTTCCTGTCGTACATAACAGCGCGTGAGCACGTGCCGCAGTCCCATTCCCGCATAATGGGCGCCGTAATGCACCCGCTCCCAGTCCGTGATATCCACCAGGGGCTGTCCGCATTCCTGCGGCGCCTGCCAGGGATTCTCCCCTTCCGGCTCCGCGGGAATCGGACACTCCTGCCATTTCTCCAACATCAGGCCCTTGCCTCAAACTTTCTCGGCGCATATCTCTTTAACGCATTGACGATCCTTTCATTCGGTTCAAAGATCAGCTTGATCGTCTTTTCGTCCCGCTTCAGCACTCCCACATAGGAGCGTTCGTTCAGCGCGCCGCTGCCCGCGTCGATTACCTTGTCGTACTTAGCCTCCAACTGATTATGATATGTCTTACTGTCCGCCGGAGCGATAAACTGAAACTCCTTGGCGTCAGCACTCAAAAGGCGCTTCCGGCTGGAACGTCCATAGATGACATCGATATCCAGCAGGCCATCGGTATAGATGTATTCATACTCCCGATCGATTCTTCTCCAGAAGAAAAAGACCACCAGGCAGCTGATCACCAGCGCTACCGAAAAAAACAGCGTAAAAAACATCAATACGATGAGATCAAAGAGCAGCAGTCCTAAAATCATTCCCACCTTCTTGACAATACGCATTGTGTTATCATCTCTGCGGACCATACACTCAATAAAAACGTTGTCCATTCTTTTCGTAATCCTCCCATAATATTTCCTCGATTATACCACAAATACCCCAGGGTTACAAGTTCTATTCGATTGAATTTCTGTGAACAAAAATACCGTCCCCCGAAGGAGACGGCATCCAGACTCTTACAGCTTAAAGATTCCCGCAAAAGAACGCACGGTATAATCATAATCCGCGCAGGCCATCAATTCTCTGGCGGAGTGCATGGACAGGATCGGCGTTCCGATATCCACGATACGGCATGGCAGCATTGCGCACATCACCGGTCCCAGCGTCGATCCGCTGACCTTATCCGCTCTGCTGATAAAGGTCTGCATCGGAACCCCTTCCGCTTCGCAGATCTGACGGTATACACTGTAATCCGCCGCGTTGGTCATATACCGCTGTCCCGCGTCCAATTTCAGTACGGGGCCGCCGCCCAGAACCGGCTGTACCGCTTTGTCGTGCATCTCCGGATGATTCGGATGCACCGCATGCGCCACATCCGCTGAAAACATAAAGGATGACGGCATGAGATCCAGGTATTCCTGACGGCTCTTACCCAGTGCGGCCGCAATCTTTTCAAGAATCAGACTCACCATGGCGGAGCCGCCGCCCTGCGGTGTCCGGCTGCCGATCTCCTCATTGTCCAGAGCTGCCAATACGGTAACCGCACTGGACGGCTGGTTCTCGATCATGGCCTCCAACGCTGCCGACACCATCACCAGGTCATCCAGACGCGGGGCTGATAACAGCTCTCCATTCATCCCTACCTGCGTCGGCTCATCCATATTATAGGTATACAGCTCATAATCCAGCAATTCTTCCGGTTGCAGATTCAGCTCTTCACACAAGGCCTTCTTAATATAAGCGCCTTCCAGATGAATCCCCGCCAACGGCTGGAGATCGATCTGCGGATTCAGCTCCACGCCCTTGTTAACTTCCCGGTTCATATGAATTGCCAGATTCGGCACCACCAGCAGCGGTTTCTTCAGGTCCACAACCTTGACCTGTGTATCAAAGGCATCCTTTCCTCTGACCACCACCCGTCCGGCCAGAGATAACGGTCTGTCCATCCACGTATTGTAGATGGGGCCGCCATAGACACTGACATTCAGCTTATCTCCCGGAATCTCCGGATTGGGCTTCAGTTTGAGGCAGGGCTGATCCGTATGCGCGCTCACGATACGAAAATACGGCTTGCTCTCCTTGCCGGATACCCGGAAAGCAACACAGGATGTATCCCGCACCTTCACATAGTACGCGCCGCCTGCTTCCAGGGTCCAGTGGGCATCGCAGGCCAGCTCCTGAAATCCGGCCTGATCCAGTCTCTCTCCTATATACTGTACGACGGTCGCCGCACAGGTTCCTCTCTTTAAGAATTCAAACAGTTTCTCCATCGTTTTCCCACTCCTTCTGATAGTATTCACAATATTGCCGGATCACACACCGCTCACACTGCGGCGACCGCGCGCTGCAGCAACGTCTGCCGTGAAAAATAAGCAGATGATGCATCAAGGACCATATCTCCGGGTCCAACGCCTCTTGCAGCTGCTTCTCCGTCTCTCTGACATCGGAGGCATGCGCCAGTCCGATTTTATTGGACACCCGGAACACATGGGTATCCACAGCGATCGCCGGTATCCCGAACGCATTGGCCAGAACCACATTGGCCGTCTTGCGTCCTACCCCCGGCAGGCTGGTAAGCTCCTGCATCGTCTGAGGCACTTCGCCCTGAAAACGGTCCGCAAGCTCCCGGAACAATCTGTAAAGGTTCCGTGCCTTGGTATGATAAAATCCAAGCGAATGGATATAGTCCTCCAGCTCTTTCTCACTCAGCTCCAACAGCGTATCCAGATCCGGATGCTCCGCAAACAGCTTCTCTGTCACCCGATTGACCTGCCGATCCGTCGTCTGCGCGCTGAGAACCGTCGCCGTCAGTAACTGCAGCGGCGTCTGATAATTCAGCTCGCAGTGTACATCCGGATATTCTTCCTTCAGCAGCTCATAGATCTTCTGTACTCTTTCTGTCATACCCTTACCTTCCTTTATCCTCGGCTACTTTCTTTATTATACAGCGCATCTTCTTATACTTCAAGCAAAATCCATTCATGTGCCAAAAACATTATCAGCAGCGCTCCTATCTCCCAGATTCTCCCCTGCGGAAGACAGAAGGCAAGGAAACACAGCGAAACGCCATAAGCAATGAGTCTCCCTGCACTCCCCTTTCCTTCCGCGTTATATAAGAAAAGAGCTGTCATGGGACACAGCGCGAATCCGGCAGCGGATCCAAGGAGCGGCCACCACTGCGGCATAGCGATTCCCAGCACCTCTCCGGATATCGGTACCAGTAACGCAAAAGGAACCGGCCAATAGCCTACGCGCCGCATTTTCTTTACGACGCGTCCCTCTTTATAAGCCAGTTCCTCCTCAGGCGCCGTATCCAGCGCCGCAAGTATTCCTTCCATTACATGGAGTACTCCTACAATGACAAGAACCCCCGGGACAGCCGCCACTCCCAACAGCCCCAATAGTGTTCCGCTATATGCGAAACAACAGAAACGGGGACGGATCCTCGACAGCAAAAGCGCCGTCGGAAGCAGCAACGCGAGATACAATCCAGGCTGCACCGTAAGTCCCAGAATACAGATCAGGGCCATAGCAAGACTGCCCGCGGCGATCCCCGTGAATATAGATTGCCGCGTTCTCCTGCCGGCATGTTCTATCCCCTTATGATATTTACGGCAAGTCAGATATACTGCCGCCCAGTAGACCGGATTCAACAGGCTGGCCGCCAGACTCCTGAAGAGAAGAAGCAGGATCCTCATCAGCTGCCAAGCTCTGTCCGTACCGCCTCGATTGCCGTTTGCAGCTGCATATCCTCGTCCTCCGGCACCTCTTCCATCTGGTGCTGTTCCTCTGTCAGATCAATATATATATCCGGCTCAATTCCTGTTCCCTGAATATTGATACCATTGGGCGTGTAGTATTTTCCCGTCGTCATCTTATAGGCTGTACCGTCAGACAACGACCATGTCGTCTGTACGATCCCTTTGCCATATGTCGTAACGCCGACCACCTTGGCCACGCCGCGGTCCTTCAGCGCTCCGCACAGAAGCTCGGAGGCGCTGGCAGAATACTCATTGACCAGAACGGCCATCGGAACCCCGCAGCCCTCGCCTTCCGAATAATACTCTTCCCGGTTGCCCGCCTTATCCTCGGTATACGCGATCAGTCCCTTGGGCACCAGGGTATTCGCAATGGAGATAACCGTGTCCAGATTGCCGCCCAGATTGCCGCGCAAGTCCAGAACCAATCCCTTCATCGCTCCGCTCTCCTGGATCTCCTGCCATGCGGTGTCAAACTGTTCCTGCGTCACCTTATCAAATGCCGTGATCTGCAAGTATGCGATCTCCTGATCCAGCATATGCCAGAAAACCGTCTGTGTCACAATCTCCTGGAGCGTAAGCTCCACATCATATTCCGTATCCGTGGAAGGGCGGTACAGTGTCATCGTCTTTACATCTCCGATACTGCCCTTCAGTTGGCCCTGCAGCTCTTCCAAGCTCAGATCCGAGTCCGCGATCACAATTCCCTGTACCTTGCGTATAATATCTCCAGTCCGGATCCCTGCCTCCTGCGCCGG
>CAVGBV010000014.1:0-9577 GCA_963627615.1 Alloprevotella sp. | reverse complement strand
GCCATTCTCCGCAACGCCTACAATCTCCCAGTCATTCGTGAGCGTGATCCCGATTCCGCCGTAAGAACCATCCGTATGCCGACGAATCTTCTCGAACTCTTCTTTATCATAATAATCGGCGTACTTGTCATCCAGCACATCCATGATCCCCTGATACGCCCCGTCCATCAGCTCTTCATTGGTGAGATCCTCCAGGATGTATTCATTCTGAATCCGGCGGATCATCCCATTCTCCTTTTCCAGGAAGGTCCGCATCTGCGACGAAGTCAGTCCTGAAGCATCCTCATTCAGGATGATCACCGGCCGAAAGATCAGCCACCAGGCGACTCCTACCGCTAACAGGGTCACAACAGCCATGAGATAGCCCAACCAGAATCCATCCCGCCGCTCTTTTTTCTCTATCTCTTCCATCTGCATTCTCCTCTATCCGGCTTATTCATTATATTCTCCGTATCGCCCAATTATACACAGAAGGCTGTGACCCCGACGGATCACAGCCTTCAGCAGCAGTTTCTATCGATTAAAAGAAATCCATGGCGTCGATCGGATTGCCGCCGACACGCACCTCAAAGTGGCAGTGCGGTCCAGTGGAGGCTCCGGTAGAGCCTACCAGCGCAATCGTTTCGCCGCGGCTTACATACTGTCCGCTGTATACCAGGAGCTGATTGCAGTGTGCATACAGTGTCACATACCCGCTCGCATGCTGAATCATCAGGAAGTTGCCGTAGCCGCCGTCATCGTAGCCTGTATAGATTACGGTTCCGCTGTCTGCTGCGACAATGGCGTCTCCATAGTCCGCGCCGATATCCGTTCCCGCATGCAGTCTGGGATATCCATAGATCGGATGTACTCTCCAGCCATAGCTGGACGCGACGTAGTAAGAAGAAGGAACCGGCCAGGTAAAGATACCTTCCGAAACCGAACCGCCGCCCGAAGAACCACCACCGCCTGTGGAACTTCCGCCCCCCGTATTATTGTTCTTATTGGCATCCTCTTGCGCCTGACGCTCCTTGACCGCTGTGATCTGATCCGCAACATCGGCAATGAGCTGCTGAATATCCGCTTCCTTTTCTGTCAGCGTATTCAGATACTGTACATATGTCTCACGAGAATCCTCCAGCTCGGCATACTTGGCTTCCTTTTCCTGCATCGCTGTTTCCAGCGTCTCTTTCTCCTTTTCCAGACGGGACTGGTCAATATCCAGCTCCAGCTGCTTCTGCTCCAGCTTGGCTTCGATTCCCTGAATCTTCTGGCGGTCCGCTTCAAGATTATCCTGAATCTGCTTATCGTAATCCGCCATCTGATTGACATATTCAATACGGCTGAAGAACTCGGAAATGCTCTTGGACCCCAGAAGGATCTCCAGATAATTCACATTTCCGTATTCATACATCATCTGCATACGGGCCTTCAGCTCTTCATAATGCTCATTCTCGTCCTCTTTGGCCTTCTGAAGCTCGGTCTGCGTCTGCGCAATCAGTTCCTCGTTGTCCGCAATCTTTGCTTTCAACTCGGTAATGTTGTTGACACACTCCGTGATCTGCGCGTCCAGGGCGGTTATCTCATCGCCCACTGCGGCAATCTCCGCTTCGACCTGCGCGATCTGTTCCTGCGTCGCTGCCTGCTCCGCCTGATTCTGCGCTGCCTGGTCCTCCAGTCCCTGCTTCTCACTCTCCAAATCATCCAGCTCATCCGCGAACAACGGAGCCACCGAAGACATGATCAGTATGACCGCCAGCAGGAATGCCATAACTCCGCGGATCACCTTGGATTTTACCTGTTTCTGCATACCAAAAGCCTCCTATCTTATACCTTCAGGTACTTACGCAGCGACAACACGCTTCCCAAAATACCTACAACGATACCCACCGCAAAGAAGATGGGGATAAGCTGTAAAATGATCGTATTGGTACTGATAAAATTGATCAGCTGCGTAAAAGAACTAAACTGCTGGATCACCAGCTGTACCAATGAGCCGTAAGAGATATAGATCAGAACCGTGGGCAGCACCGCTCCCAGGATTCCGATGATCATACCCTCCACAACAAAAGGAATCTTAACAAAAGAATCCTTGGCTCCTATGTATTTCATGATTCCAATCTCCGTCCGCCGCACAAATACGGACAGTTTAATCGTATTGGAAATCAGAAGTACCGCGATAAATACCAAAAGCAGAATGAGCGCCATACCTACCCAAGTGATCATACTGCTCAGGTTCGCCAGCACCGCCGCTGTCTCCGATGCGTACCGGATTCTGCGGATCTGCGGCATTCTCTGCAGCTGCGCTACAAAATTATCCTGATCTGCCGCTTCATAGAGATAAATCTGCAAAGACGCCGAATTGCTCAGAGGATTATCCCGATCCAACCGGGTAATCGTCTCCTGTCCCAGTTGCTCGTCAAAGCCCATGGAATCCTTAAAGCTCTGCCAAGCCTCCTCGGCCGACACATAAACTACCTCTTTGACGCCGTCCATCTCTTCAATCTGGGATACCAGTGAGGTCACTCCGTCATCGGATACATCCTCCGACAAAAAAGCAATGATTCCGAGGGAATCGTCCAGATCGTCCGCGAACTGGCGGACATTGGCCACCAGACAATAGACAATACCCAGAATGAACAGACACGCGGAAACCGTGCAGACGGAAGCGATTACCATCAGGCGGTTCCGCCAGATTCCCTGCAGTCCCTGTCGGAAACAAACACGAAGAGAGCGTAATTTCATAGATCGTAGCCCCCTTCCGAATCTCTCACAATATGTCCTCCTACCAGATGGATTACACGCTTGCGCATCCGGTTGACGATCTCCTTATCATGCGTCGCGATAATCACCGTCGTACCGCGGCTATTGATGTACTCCATCAGTTCCATGATCTCATCGGAATTTCTCGGATCGAGGTTGCCTGTCGGCTCGTCGGCCAGAAGAAACAGCGGGTTATTCACCAGCGCCCGGGCAATTGCCGTTCGCTGCTGCTCACCGCCGGAGATCTCATTGGGGAAATTTTTACTTTTATGGGCCAGCCCTACCATGTTCAGAACTCTCGGGACATTCCGCCGAATCTTGCGCCTCGTCTCCTCGATCGCCTCCATGGCAAAAGCCACATTCTCATATACGGTTTTCTTGGGCAGCAGACGGTAATCCTGGAACACGATCCCCATCTTCCGCCGCAGCATCGCTGTCTTGCCGCTCCGAAGCTTCGTCACATCCTGGTTGTCAATGATGATCTGCCCGGATGTCGGGTTGACCTCCTTCATCAACAGCTTCAGCATGGTACTCTTGCCGGAACCGCTCTCACCGACCAGGAATACGAACTCTCCCTGCTCAATCTTCAGTGATACATTCTCTACGCCGATCACATTGCCGTCGTAGAGCTTCGTCACGTTTTTTAATTCTATCAAACTTACCTACTCCTAACTTCTACCGGCTTCAATAACCGGCTTCCTCCATATAGGCCATGTACTTGGCAACCATCAGCGCGATCTTAAAGGTAATCGCGTCATCAAATACACGCACATCCAGCCCTGTATTCTTCTGCAGCTTGTCCAGACGATATACCAGGGTATTTCTGTGAATATACAACTGTCTGGAAGTCTCCGATACATTCAGGCTCTTTTCGAAGAACTTATTGATCGTGTTCAGCGTCTCCTCATCAAAGTCTTCGATGCGGATATCCTTGAAGATCTCCTCAATATACATCTTGCACAGGGACAACGGCAGCTGATAAATCAAACGTCCGATTCCCAGACGATTATAGTCGATAATGTTCTTATCCTCATAGAAGATCTTGCCCACATCCAGCGCCATCTTGGCTTCCTTATAAGACTTGGAGATATCCTTCAGATCCTGTACAATGGAACCGGAGGCAACCCGCACCTTGCCCAGCGCCTCGCTGATCACCGTGTCGATCATGCCGGCAATCTGCTCCAGGATTCCGCTCCGCTCCTTATTCTTAACAGACTCCTCATCACTCAGATCCTTGACCAGAATGATATTGTTCTCATCCACAGCCGTGATGAAATCCTTATTCTTGGTCGGGAACAGATTACGGATGATATCCATGATGTTGGCATTGGTATCACTGTCATTGTTGGATTCGATCAGATACACCACACGCGGAACATTATTCTCTATATGCAGCTTGCTGGCTCTCATATAGATATCTACCAGAAGCATGTTATCCAGTAGAAGATTCTTAATAAAGTTATCCCGGTCAAATCTCTCGCGGTACGCGACCAGAAGTCCCTGAAGCTGCAGCACCGCTATCTTGCCGAGGCGGTAATTCCCCTCCTCCTGACCATACAGCGCCAGAACGTATTCTACAACTCCTTCATCGAACACCTTAAAATACTGCCAATCCATGCTGCTCATACTCTCAGCCTTCGACTGTACAAAATCCCTGATAACGGATGGCTGCGCCTGGCTTGTCCCCGTTCCGTTTGATGTCAGCACATTTCCCTCGACATCATATACATACATAGCGACCTTGGAAATATTATACAATCCATCCATCGTGTCTCTTAAAATCTGATTTGACAGCAATTGCGCTCCACTCCTCTCCAGTATATAAATACGGCACACATCTTATTATAACCTATCTTGAGAAAAAAAGAAAGAGCAAATTTAATTTTTCCTTATTAAATCTGCTCTTTTTTTATTATGTTGTTCACAAACCGTTTATGATTTTGTAATTAATTTGTAATAACCTGCTCTGTTTCCTTGTCGAATACATGAATTCTGGAAGGATCCATCGCCAGCTTCAGGCGGTCGCCGCTCTTAACCTGGATACGCGGATTTACGGTAGCGATCAAGTCGGTGTCGTCAATGCCCAGATACAGATGCATCTCAGCACCCAGAAGCTCTGTTACGTGTACATCAGTAGTGATAACATTGTCCGGGAACTTGGTCAACGCATCCTCGGTCTCATGGATGTCCTCAGGACGGATACCCAGAACAACTTCCTTACCGATCGCGTTCGCAGCTACAACCTTAGCAGCCTTTTCCGGAGTCAGCTTAACGCTCTGGCCATGGAATGTCAGCCAAACTTCCTCACCCTTCTTCTCCGGTACAGCGTCGATGAAGTTCATCTGAGGAGAACCGATGAATCCTGCAACGAACAGGTTCTGAGGCTCATTGTACAGTTTAACAGGAGAATCTACCTGTTGAATGATACCGTCCTTCATAACGACGATACGGGTACCCAGCGTCATAGCCTCTACCTGGTCATGTGTAACGTAGATGATCGTAGCCTGCAGTCTCTGATGCAGCTTAGCGATCTCAACACGCATCTGAACACGCAGCTTAGCATCCAGGTTGGACAAAGGCTCGTCCATCAGGAATACCTTAGGCTCACGTACGATTGCACGTCCCATCGCAACACGCTGTCTCTGACCACCGGACAGAGCCTTCGGCTTACGATCCAGCAGATGCTCGATCTCCAGGATACGGGCAGCTTCCTTAACACGCTTCTCAATCTCCGCCTTCGGAGTCTTACGAAGCTTCAGACCAAATGCCATGTTATCATAAACGGTCATATGCGGATACAGAGCGTAGTTCTGGAATACCATCGCGATATCACGATCCTTGGGAGCTACATCGTTCATCAGCTTGTCGCCGATGTACAGCTCGCCTTCGCTGATCTCTTCCAGACCTGCGATCATACGCAGAGTCGTGGACTTACCACATCCGGAAGGTCCTACGAAAATGATAAACTCCTTATCAGCAATGTCCAGGTTAAAGTCATTAACAGCTGTGATACCATTACTGTAAGTCTTCTTAATATTCTTCAATTGTAAACTTGCCATTTACTTTCTACCTCCTTAATATGTTTGGGAACCTTTGATGTTACAATGATACAACATTTTCCACAAAAAATCTATTGGTAAATTCCACAAATCATTTTTGCTTTTTTTATGATACTTGACCATACCTTTGCGTTTTTCTTTTCAATACCTTAATGTTCGGAAAATCCCTCTCCCAAAACCTCCTGCGTGTCTGTAATCATCATGAAAGCCGTCGGATCGATCTCCTTGACAATCCTTTTGGCCTCTACGGTCTCCTTGACTGACATGACTACATAGAGCATCTCCCGGGACTGTCCGGTATATTTGCCGACCACCGGAATTCCTGTGACACCGCGGTCCGTCTCCTTCAACAGCCGCTGTGTAATCTCCTCACTGCGGTCGGAGATGATAAATAACGCCTTACTGTAATGCAAACCGTCTACCACCTTATCTGCGAGCCATGAAGTCAGATAGATGCCGATAATCGCATAAAGCGCCAGATTAACCCCAAATACGATGATGCTCAGCGTAATGATCAACGCGTCAATCACAAACAGGTACGCCGGTACAGAAATGTATTTAAAGACGTGATGCAAAATACTCGCCAGCAGATCCGTCCCGCCCGTCGTCGCTGACGCGGACAGCACCAGACCGATTCCGGCTCCGCCCATCACGCCGCCATACACTGCATTGATCAGCAGCTCTCCGCTGTAATACCCCCAGCTCTTGGAGATGTACAGTCCTAACGACAGCATCAGTGTTGAAAATCCTGTTTTGATCACAAACAGTTTTCCCTGCAGAAAATACGCTCCGACAAAAAGCGGCGCGTTCATCAGGATATTGGAGAGCCACAGCGGCACTTCCCATCCGAACCACCGGCCGCTCAGCTCCTTGATCACAATGCCGAGGCCCGTGATTCCTCCCGCTACAAGATTATACGGTTCAAAAAAGATATTCAGTGAAAAACCCAGAAGCAAAGACCCCACGATAATCTTAAGGATATCTCTGCGTTCTCTCTTGCCGAACTGAAAAGCCTGCGCCATATGCCGCTCCTTTCCGGGCTTGCAAAAGCCGTCCCCGTATGCTATGATACACGGGTATTTATTTTATAATATTACACGTTTTATTTCAAAAATGCAAGGGGGAGTTTTCTTGAATTATACCACACCTTCCGCAATCATTACCGGAGCTTCCGGCGGTATCGGCCAGGCACTTGCCAGGCGCTTTGCCAGCGGCGGCTACCGTCTTTTTCTACAGGGCTATAAACAGATGGACCGACTGCATTCCCTGGCCCGGGAGCTGCAGGAACAACCTCACACGGCTGTCCATACCTTCTCCTGCGATATCTCGGATTATTCCGCGGTCCGCGCCATGTTCCGCGAGATTCTCCAGATCGATTCCTATCCGGAGGTGCTTATCAATAATGCCGGTATCGCTCATTTCGCGCTGCTGCAGGACATGGAAGAAGCCGACTGGGACCGGGTCATGAACACCAACGCCAAATCCGTATTTTCCTGCTGCAAAAACATACTGCCTGCTATGCTGCACCAGCACAGAGGCAGTATCATCAATATCTCTTCTATGTGGGGATGTACCGGTTCTTCCATGGAGGCCGCTTATTCCGCCTCCAAGGGCGCCGTAAACGCGCTGACCCGCGCGCTCGGCAAGGAGCTTGCTCCTTCCGGAATCCGAGTCAATGCCATCGCCTGCGGTGTCATCGATACCCCCATGAACGATTGTCTGGCTCCGGAAGACCGACAGGCTCTGGCTGAGGAGATCCCCATGCAGCGTTTCGGGCGTCCGGAAGAAGTGGCGGATCTTGCCTGGTACCTCGCGGGCCCGGACAGCTCCTACCTTACCGCTCAGGTTCTTCCGTTGGACGGCGCATACATGTGACGTTATGAGTTTCTGCTGCTTTCCAGCACAAAGAACGGAGGAAGCCTCCAGTTGCTCTCTGCGCTCTCTACCGATCGGCATGCCAGAATCTCTTCGGCGTCGCTAAGCTGGAACACGCATTCTTTTCCATTGGAAAAATGCGTATAGATATAATTGTCTATATAGTAATAGTAATCCAACGTATCCGTATCGGTCGCCAGATTCAGCTGCTGCGCCTTGCTCAAAAGCAGCTGCAAACCCTCTCCCGGGATGGTCCGCACGACAATATCCTGCAGGCTCTCCCGAGGGAAGATCGTACCGTTGATCTCCGGATGCAGATACATATACTGCAGATAATCGGTCACATCATAGTCGGATACACTCCAGTTCTCGCCGTCATAGGACAGGACTGCCGCGCGCACCCGCTCCTCATGATCCTCCGTAGAAAATACGATAAACGCTGAGTTGGAGGCAACCGATAGGTATCTGGACAGAATTTCTCCCTCACCCAGTCCGTTTTTCAGCGTCTGGATCACGCCATTTCTGGATACGCTGTCCATGGCGGGCGTGGATGCCAGAACCGGCGTTCTCCCGTATTCGTGATATTCCACTTCGGCTCTGGAAACCGTGAGCTGCTGTGTCTCATTCTCGCGCACTGCCAGAACCGTTCCGTCATCTTCCGTAATCAGAGCGGTTACTTCACCGCTCTCACACTGATAATACAGCCGAATATCCTTCAGGAAGTTCACATTCGGGACCGTTACCGTATATTGCTGCGCCATCCATTCCGCCGTCAGGAACGCCTGTACATTATAATCATAGATCACACCGGCATCGACCACATAGGTTTGCTCTGGGATCCATTCTATGTTCTGACCGCCTTGCTGGGCCTGTACGACAATCGCCGTACCCAGCAGCCTGGCTCCGTCTGTAAAATTCACATAGGAATTATCCGTGCTTCCGCTGGGCTGCTTCATCGCATCTGGAATAACTCCGATGCCTCCGGCGATATACTCTTCCAGCGCTCCCTTCAGCTCTCTGGCCACCACGGTTTTTACACTTTTCTTGATCTGTTCCCGACGGTTGGTCAGTGCCTTCTCCGTTACGCTATCTGTGATATAGGCACGGTATTCTTCCAGAAAATCGGCAGCGGATTGGCTGTCCATAACAGCCAGAAGCTGTGCCAGCTCATCCTGCTGATCAATAAACATCTTGATAAAGTTCCGCATATCCTCACGGGTCATGCGGCTTTCTTTTTGTACAATCTGATACAGGCGCCTTACCGGCTGCGGACAGTCCTCCAATGCATTCTGCCATCCCAGATAGATCGGATCCGCAATAAAGCGCTCCTGAGCCATCTCCATCAGCTGCGAGAGATTCGGCGCAAAATACAGCAGCATCTCATTGGTGTTCAGTTCCACGCCATCGACATCCAGCCATTGGGGCGCGTCCAGATATTCTGCCGAGATCCGCAGACTCGGCAGCCGCAGCTCATCCGTCCAGCTGGCCCACAGGCTGTCCTCCCGTCCCTGATGAACATTGGAGAAAGCCAGTACAATCTGTTGATTACCGTGGTCCCAGGTTGCCTCCACATTGGCGCGCGCAGGTACCCGAAACAGTCCCGCCTGCAGCTGGAAATAAAATTTTCCTTCTTTTTGCCGGTAGACCATCTCATAGATCTTATAATCTCCCAGCATATAGTTCTGCGACTGTAAATAGGCATTCAGGACGGTATTGATCAGATCCTCATTCATCATAAAAGCGATCTGATTCTTCTCTTCATCATAGGATAGAACCGTGCTTCCGTTCTGCTGCAGATACTCCTGCGGAGAGACATATTTATAATCATACGTAACCGCACTGTTATTCAGACGCGAAAAGCACCACGCTACCGCTGAACCCAACGCTACGCAGATGCATAC
>CAVGBV010000013.1:0-34977 GCA_963627615.1 Alloprevotella sp. | reverse complement strand
GCTTGCGACGATATTGCGGGTCATCCAGTTTACCCATGTGCTCTAGATACATCCTTTTGCCATTGATGTTAAATGTAAAATCCGGCAAATAGCTGTAGGATCCGGAATCAATTGGGCGGTTGTGTTCACTCATAATCCCTAGATTTTTCAGAAACTCATAGAGAATAATCTCAGCTCTGGAGTCGAGAACCGTCCCGTCGAAGGATATATCCTTGTCCAGAGGTAATTTCTCGAGTCCAAGCTCCTGATATAATTTCATCTGCTGGCGGACTTCACGACGCTCAGAAGGCGACAAGCTCATCAATTGCTGGTTGAGCTCCTTACGCTCCTGTCGCCACTTCTGTCGTTCATCGTATTCGGCCAGAACCTGAGATTCGTCCCTGCGCCGCACATAATAAGTCTTATCGGCGGTCTGCTTATAATAATACATGTGTCCGTTGGCATGGCGCTTACACGACAGGCTCCAGGAACCACGGTATGAAAGACACTTGGCGGTAACGAATAGATAATAGATTACAGGAAACAACAATATCCCTCCTTACGAGGGATATTGTAGCACTTTTCTGAATATTCCGCAATCATAAAATATATTAAGAAGGGTGATCCGGAAACCTTCCGCATTATTTCCTTCCGACGATCATAGCGGAGTTGCCCAGCATCATCATTGCGGCACGGCTCTTGGAGCCGAAAATAGTCTCCGCGGTCTCCACATATCGAACCTCGTCAAATCCCATCCCCTTCAGCTTCTCTACAAAAGCATTCATATCACCATACATCTGCGGCTTCATGCTGTCATGCAAAACAAATACGCCGCCCTTTTTCAGCACACGCAGGCTCTCCAACAGTAGTGCGTGCTTATCCGCCCCCATAATGTTGTGGTAGACGTAATTACTGATAACCGCGTCGAAGCTTCCATCCGGATAATCCAGCTTATTGGCATCGCCATGAACAAAGACGCACCGACTGCCAACGCCTTCCGACGCCGCGTTTTTCTCGCACAGTGCCTGACTGTAGTTATACATGGCGCCCCAATAATCAAGGCCCGTGATCTTCGCTTCAGGCCATGTCAATGCTGCACGCACCGCCAACGCTCCGGAACCGCATCCCACTTCCAGTAGATTCCCATGCCCGTCAAAATCGAGGCTGCTGAGGATCGTCTGATGTACCTTCTCCATCATGCCGCCCTTGCCAAAGGCATACTGGCGGCGAATCCATGCCATCCACCCCAGCAGTGCCAACAGGATCACGACCACTACGCCAAACACGACACCCAACACTGTAACGCGGAATACTGTAAATGACAGCACAGTCAGCACCAGCGCCGCCAGAGCAATCCCGCCAAAAACATAGAATACCGGATTGGACATCCAGCTGCCGTAATCCTCTCCATGCGTCCCTACTCTGATTTGCTTTTGAATGTCCGAAATACTGTCTTTCATCTGAATAATTCCTCTCTTTCTAAAAATTCAAGCGGCGAAGCCGATGTATCAGCCGACTATAAGAAATCCCCAAACAGGTACACATGACCGCATAGACAATAAAAAGCGCACACACAATCCAGAACCATGCGCTGACATGGACGGATAACCACCAAAATCCGATAGCGGCAAGCCAGCTAAGTACACTCCCCCACGGCATCGGGCAGTATATCTTTTCACAGACGGCCAGCTCCTCCGCAGGCGTATACAGCCTGAAATCATGCTCGCTGCGGAAGATCGCCCAAAAGGAATAGCGGGAGACAAACTCGATACCCTTCTTGGCAAGACTGCGTTTGAGTTCTTCCACTTCGTCCTCACTCTTGCCCCGCAGATAACACACGCGAAACGTATACTGATCGGGACGGCACGGCTCAAATGTCCATACCCCCTCAATGAGGCTTGTAGCCGCCCAGCCTTCATGACACATCCGCGCCATATAGGTTTCATCCGCCTTGTGATTCATTGTGTAGTTAAATTTTTTCATGTTTGCTGCACCTCCATTCCTGTATCACCTGCTTCATACGGCGGTCAATATCTTCACGGGCCGCCTTACACTCCTTGGGATATTCCCTAGCGGCGCGGAAGGCACGGCTTACCATAAAGTCCGGGAACAAGGGAAGGAGCTGGCGAAGCATGGACTCCGGAAAAGCAAAATGTGTACCGTGTGCGTAAACCAACGCGTCATAGCGGCTATCATGCGCACGCGCCTTCAGCCGCTCCTCCATACGGCGGATGTAGTGTGCCGTTGGCCAAAGGCAATCATCCTCACAGCCGATCAGCATCAACTGACCGCAAATCTTTTCCACCGGGATCATAACATCCTCTGTCAGCTCCGTGCGCGCCTCGGTGTCACGAAACAGGCGCTGTGAGGAGAGCAGGTTGCCGGAGTTCTTCGTCTCCTCCGTCACCACCTGCCAATACCTCGGGTGCTGATAAGCATACGGCACATATGGGAACGTTTCTCCGCGCCATGTCAGCATGGATTCTCCTTCCACCGGCCACTCCGCGCATCCGTCCCGTTTTTCCTTTGAGAAGCCCTGCAGCACAAAGTCGCAGGGTGTGACAGCGATCGTCAGGCTAAGCTCTGGGAAACGCGCGGCAGCAACCAGTGCCGGAATCGTTGTGATGGACGCGCCAAGGATTCCTATCTTGCGGTTCCCCTGTTCCTTTAAAAACCGGATCGCCTCCTCCACTCTCTCCAACGGGAAGCTATGGTATCCGGGGCCGTTCTCCGGTCCGATGCACAAAGCGCTTACACCACGCTTTACAAGCCACTTCGCCACGCCTTTTGTCAATATATTATTTCCGCCGCTGCCCAGCAGCAGAATCATTGCCGCGTCGGATCCTTTTGCCTGAAAGTAGTTTTTCATAAGCTCCCCTGCCTCAAAACTGTATTATGCTTTTCACAAGCTGCGCCCACTGCTCCGGATAACACGCTAACAGCTCCTCATGCTGCAGATCCTGTTCGTGAATCACCGGACCAGCAAAGTGCCGCTCATAACGGGCACGATACTTGGGCCCCATTTTGAGAGCATAGAAAATGTGAATCTCTGTACCCTGCACATCGATCTTATCGGGCAGAGGGGTGATGAGATCGGAGTAAAACTGATTTTTACAGCTCTGCTCTGTCACATAGGGACGCGCGCCGCCGAGCATTTGCATAAACGCTTTCCCATAATCCCCCATCTGCTCCATGCGTTTTTCCATCTGCTTTTGCAGGAAACGGTTCTTAAACCGGCCATCCCGGATCATAGGATAGATCATGGGCAGCAGCAGTTCCGTCTGCAGCCTTGCGGCAAGCCTGGATGACTGATCCAGATCAGAACTGCCCAGAATACCATACTCCATATGGATGTTTTTTCTGGCAGCCAGCAGCCCCACAAATGAACCGCCGAGGGAACAGCCATAAGCCGCCCGAATATGTCCGCCGCAGTGTTTTTGGATGTACGCTTCGATTTTTTCCGCTTCCTGGATCATCGTCGGGAACTCCGTCTGCTCGGTCTCATCAAATCCGTCATAACTGACACAAAGTACCCGGTACTCTGTGTCAAGCAGCGGAATCACATGTCCGAAGTTTCCCTCCCAATGGCAGCATGTGCCGGGCAGCAGCAAGATGACCGGCGCGTCCTCTTTTCCAAACGCATATATTTTCATCTTATTTCGCTCCCTTCTATTGAGGCATTTCTAATTGAACGCATGACCCGCCGGTAGAATTCCCGCGGATATATCATCACAAGCTCCGCGTGATCCATCCCTGGGACAGCGCGTGTCCGCACCTGCGGGAAATACTGTCTGACAAATCGGATATTCCGGCGCCGCGCCCGCTTTTCTTCTTCGCCATACCAATAATCGATACTGCCGTCCGCCTTCACCGGTTCCGGCGGCAATTCATAATTATTCGCCGACCAGAAGATATTGCGGATCGTACGGTTCGAATACGTCTTCAGATATAGCGCCAGTTCTTCATACTCTTTCACCGGATCCCGTCCCGGCAGCGTCCAGCGTTCCGGCGGATAGAATCTCTCCAGATCCTTTCGGTTTTTCGTGACAAGCTTGAATCCCAGGTAATCGCACAGGCACACAAAGCGACGCGCTAACAGCGGCATCTGATACGGTGTAATCCCCGCGTCGATGATTGCGTGTCCGACCGGGATTTTCCCCAACGCAAGCAGACGCGTCAAACACGCGCCGCCCAAAGAGCATCCATAAGCCGCATCCAGATGTGTAATGCCATGATCCTTCAGCCAATCCGTCACCTCATCCACTGTGACCTCCACGGAATCAAAGTCCTCTCCTGTTTCGCCGTGACCGTCATAAACGATCTGCATCACATGGTAGTCCCTCGCCAATAGCGTTGCCGAATCGGTAAACGCCCACTCCGGCTCCGCTGTACACGGCAGAAAAAGCAGTGTCTTCTCATGCTCTCTTCCATATTCTAAAACTCTCATGCTCTCCGCTCCTCTGGATAAGGCTTCTGTACTCTTTGATATGAGTTAGCATGCGCTAACTGCCGTATTTTTGAAAAGCTGCCCTACGGCAGCTTTCTAAAATCGCTATGAATGCCTTCGCTCCATTCCCATTATAACACGCGGATTTTCCTTTTGCAACGGAAAATGATTATATCCACCATTCCGGCGTTAAATCCACAAGAGTTACGATCCTCTCATTCTCATAATCCATCATGATTTCAATCTTTCCGTAGTCTTCCGGCATCAACTGGGTCATAAATTCCCGGCACGCTCCACACGGCGGAATGGCTTTTCCCTTTCCATTTATAGCAATAACACGCTTGATAGCGTTTTCCCCATTCGTAATCATGCTAAAAATAGCATTGCGTTCCGCACATACACCCAATGTACACGCTGTATCTACACACACTCCGACATATATCCTGCCTGACACAGATTCTACCGCCGCGGAAACTCCGCCGGCTTCAATCAATTTAGAAGCTTCTCGCGGTTTTAATACCTGTTTGGCCGCGTCATATAATTCTTGCCATTTGCTGTCCATTGATTTCATCTCTCCTTTTCCGGGTCTTCCGTATTCAAAAACAAAACCGTCTGAATATTGGCTTATTCAAACGGTTTTCTCAACAGAGGAAGTAGGACTCGAACCCACGACATTCGGTTTTGGAGACCGACGTTCTACCGACTGAACTATTCCTCTATGCCAAAAGGCAGATTCTATTCTACCGTATCCCTTCTCATTTGTCAAGTGCTTTTTTGCAAATCTTCCCTGGATTATGGCTAAAATATATTACTCTGTTGAAAATTTTATTAACAAAAATGTAAAAGTGTTTGCAGACGTCTGCTTTTATGATATAATAATCGAGTCTCGGCGGTCATTTGTTTCGTTTTTACGATATATACAGGCCATTTATGATAAATACCATTCAAAAAAATTCGATAGGAGAGATACTTATGAAGCTTGCATGGAAAAAGCTACTCGCTTGTCTTTGTGCTGTTCTCTGCATCGCAGGAACTGTATTCAATACCTCTGATAACCGCGTTTATGCCGCTGTCTCGAATCTGACTGTCGGTGTAAGTTCTGATTCTCTGGAAGTCGGGGACTGGCTCTATGTTACACTGCGTTTTGAGAGCAGCGAACAGTTGGCCGGCGTATTTGCCCAGATCACCTATGATCCGGGTATTCTAGAATATACCGGCGGCGCCGCCGAGGGCGACACCGGCTCTCTTACCCTTCGCGCCATGGAATCCGAAGCCTCTACCGTATTGGAATATACGCTGAGCTTTGTCGCGCGTGCCGAGGGCGATACGTCCATCCGTGTCATCGAGAGTTCCATGTACAATGGTCAGGCTGAGAGTGTAGGCACTCCCACCGGCAGCAAGGATGTCCATGTCAGCGCCGCCGGGGCCATGTCCTCCGACGCGACGCTGAAAAGCCTGATGGTCTCCTACGGCGTGCTGAGTCCTTCCTTTTCTCCAAGCATTACCGAATACACCTTAAATGTTCCCAATAACATCACTACCGTTACACTGAGCGCTATTGCCAACGACGCGACAGCCGCCGTTCAGGTGTCCGGAGTTTCAGACCTTGCCGTCGGAGAAAATATCCGGCCGATTACTGTCATCGCTCCGGACGGTACAAGTATCGTTTACACAGTAACCATTACCCGTGCGGCCGCTGAGGAGAGCTCCACGGATTCTTCAAAAGAGGACAGTTCCGCAGGCAGCGATTCTTCCGCCAGCAATGACTTGATCTCCTTTAAGATCGACGGCATTACCATGTATATGCAGTCCATACCGCAAGGTTCTTCGATTCCCAGCGGTTTCTCCAGAGGCGCCTATGTTCTGAATGGACAAAGTATGGATGTCGCGCAATCCCCGGATGGTACGGTACTATTCTATCTGACGGATTTCCGCGGAGAAAACGGTGCTTTCTATCTGTACGATCCGCAGACGCAGACCTGTCTCAACGCTGTCTCTCTTTATATCAATGGTGAAATCCACCTGGTGCTGGACGCGTCTCTGGGCAGTAGAATCCCACAGGGAACCGCCCTGCAGACCGTCACGATCCACGGCCGCAGTATCCAGGCTTTTGTCAATCCGTCTAACGCGCAGGAATATATCGTATATGTACAGAATGGTTCCGGGACACGGGATTATTTCTATTACAACGTCTCCAATGATACGCTGCGTTCTTACACAGGCGAGTTTGAAGGCGACCTCTCTGCGCAGGATTCCGCACAGGATTCTTCTGCCGGTTCTCTGATCTCTGCCCCCGACAGCACCTCTTCCGGCGGCACAACGCAGTTCCTCAGCGGATTTGTCCGCTATATCCCCTATATTCTGATTGGACTTGTTCTCTTTATGCTGCTGTTAATTGTATTCATCATCCTGCTGGCGCGCACCTATCACCGCCGCAAAGCACAGGACGATGAGCCGGAATATTCGCAGACAGCGCAGCTGGAGCCTTTGGATGATACTTTGTCTGCCCCGGCCGATCCGGAAGATATTCAGCTGGACAGCAACGCCTTTGCACAATGGAAAGAAGCCACACAAAAGATTCCGGTCATGAAGATGACCGAAGTTCATACCACTACGATTCAAGCGGTAACCGGTATTCTGCCGGATCTGGATCTTGGTCAGGAGCCTCAGTCTCAGGCCCCAGCGCCGTCGCCTGAGGAAACACCCGCCGCGGATCCCACACCTACGGAACCGGAACCCGAAAAGGATGTCAAAAAAGAAGATGATTATGAAACCCTGTCTCCGGATGATTTCTTTATCTGATGATTAAGGAGGTATATCTTTGAAACTCATGGATACGCTGGAGCGCAAGCTTGGACGCTTTGCCATCCGCAATCTGATGCTGTATATCGTTCTTGGAAATATCGCTGTATTCTGCATGTGCATCTTCAATACAGATCTCGTCCGATATCTGACCCTGGATCCGTATCAGGTCCTGCACGGACAGATCTGGCGTTTAGTCACCTTTCTCTTTATTCCGCCTTCTGTCTATGTCGGCAGCCTGTTTACAGTCGCGATCGCTTTGTATTTTGATTATTTTATAGGCCGCGCGCTGGAGAGCCGCTGGGGAGCCTTCCGGTTTAACGTATATTACCTGATCGGCGTCCTCTGCACTATTGCCGCCTCTTTGATCTTCAATATCTACGGCAGCACAACCTATTTAAATGAGTCGTTATTTCTGGCATTTGCCACTCTGTTCCCAGACGTCCAGCTTTTACTCTTCTTCTTTATTCCTATAAAAGTAAAATGGCTCGGCCTTTTGTCCGCCGCTTTACTGCTCTATCAATTCATCGTCGGCAGCTGGGCGACGCGTCTGATGATCCTTGCCTGCTTCCTGAACTATATCCTGTTCTTCGGCCCGCAGCTCATCCAGAAGATACGCTACGTCATCCGCCGCAAACAGTATGTTCAAAAATCCAGGCCGATCCATCAAGGGCCCGGCAAAGTGATCTATGACGTCCCGTTTCATCGCTGCTGTATCTGCGGAAAAACGGAAAAGGACGATCCGACCATGCAGTTCCGTTACTGCTCTCAATGCGACGGTTCCCGTGAATACTGCATGGATCATCTGTATGATCATGTGCACTATAAAGACCCGAACAAGCAATGGACGCCCCCGCAGGGACAGTAAAGGAGCTATTGTATGGAGATTGCGCAACTGATCGATCAGCTGGCTGAGGAACAGCCCCTAGAGTATAAGGATCTGCCTTCCATTCCACTATATATGGATCAGGTGACAACTCTGCTGGAGGGCCGTATCTGTCCAGGCACCGAACCCGGCGAAGGAAAGCATCCCGCCAAAACACTGATTAACGGCCTGACCAAATCCGGCGTTCTCCCGCCTCCGGAAAAGAAAAAATACTCCCGGGAGCATCTCCTCTGTCTGCTTATGATCTGTAAGCTCAAAGCAGTCCTGAACATGGAGGATATCGGCCTCTACACCAATCATTTACTGCATAGTACCGGCAACAGCGACAGCCTGCGGAAGTTCTACGAAGAATACCTGCTGCTGGAAAAGGAACTGCGCACCGACCTCTATGCCGCTGTCGAGAGCCATTACGATAAAATCCGCACCAATCTCCAGGTTCCGCCAGACGACGAACGTCCGGCCCTGATGTACGCGATGCTGTTGGCCAATCATGCGACAGAAGAAAAGAAACTGGCCGAATTGATTCTTCGACAGCTGCAAAATGAAGCATAAATAGAATATTTAAAACTAAGAACAGTCCGCAACCATGGTTGCGGACTGTTTGCTTTCTCAATTCTTCATCTTACCAGTGCATTACCAGAGAGATGATACGTACTACAAAGAGTGCTGCGGATACCCACATAACCGGATGAATCTCCTTGATCTTGCCGGTGCAAACCTTCAGAACCAGCCAGGTCAGCATACCGAACATGATACCGTTCGCGATAGAATAGGTAAAGGGCATCATTACCAGTGCGACGAAGCCGCCGATTACATCAGCGATATCTCCTTCGAACTTCATCTTCAGAACGGACTTCATCATCAGGAGGCCTACGAAGATCAGTGCCGGAGCTGTCGCGAAGCTGGGGATCGCCAGGAAGATCGGGGAGAAGAACAGCGCCAGGATGAACATCAGACCTGCCGTAACAGCTGTCAGACCGGTACGTCCGCCTTCTGCTACACCTGCCGTGGACTCAACATAGCTGGTAACTGTGGAAGTACCCAGGCATGCGCCTACTACTGTACCAACAGCATCGCTCATCAGAGCTGCGCCTGCACGAGGCAGCTTGCCATTCTCATCCAGCAGATTGCCCTGATCCGCTACACCGATCAGTGTACCTACGGTATCGAACAGGTCTACGAACAGGAACGCAAATACGATCACCAGGAATCCAGTAAAGTTCTGCGCTGCATATTCAAAGTTAAACTTGAAGAACGTGGGGCCCAGGGACGGAGGCAGCAGATTGGTAAAGGACGGAATCAGAGAAGTTCCCTGATACCAGCCGATGAGCTGTGCGAAGATACCCAGAATCCAAGTTGCGAGGATGCCCCACAGAATGGAACCCTTTACCTTAAAGTGCCACATAATGCCGATCAGAATCAGGCCTACGATCGCCAGTACGAAATTCGGCTGGCTCACATCGCCCAGAGTTACCAGCGTAGAAGCATCATCCGCGATGATACCAGCGCCTTCCAGAGCGACGATCGTGATAAACAGGCCGATACCGGCAGAAATACCATACTTCAGGTTCGCCGGTACAGAGTTGACCAGAGCTTCACGGAACTTACAGATAGAAAGGATGATGAAGATCAGACCTTCTACCAGAATTGCCGCCAAAGCTACCTGCCAAGGATCGGTGATTCCCATACCTGCCAGCATCGGGCATACGGAATACGCGAAATACGCATTCAGTCCCATACCGGATGCCAGGGCTACGGGATAGTTCGCATAGAATCCCATGATCAGGCTGGCAACTGCCGCGGATACTGCCGTTGCAGTAAATACAGCACCTGAATCCATACCTGCGGCCGCCAGCATCGACGGGTTGACTGCCAGGATATACGCCATCGAAAGGAATGTCGTAATACCGGCCAGAACCTCGGTCTTTGTCGTGGTGCCATGTTCCTTGAGCTTGAAAAAGTCCTTCAAAGAAGTCACGCTCCTAACATAAAATGTAGTCTCCGCTAATCAGACATAATCTGACAACAGGTATTTTTAGTATATCGAAGTTTGCAAGAAATGTCAATCAGAAATTCACAAAATGTTCATTAAAAGTTTACGGAAAAATATTACAGATCTATGACAGCATGAAAAAACCGCCCTTCTTCTCGAAGAGCGGTCTCTTGCTTTTGTGTTCATTAGCCAACGATGTGAACATTAACTGCACGCATCTTGCTGCTGTTCTTAGGATCAGCTTCTACGTCGAAGGTAACCTTCTGTCCCTCATTCAGGGTCTTGAAGCCGTCAACCATGATGGAAGAGAAATGTACGAATACATCATCGCCGCCCTCATCGTTAGAGATGAAGCCGTAGCCCTTCTCAGCGTTGAACCATTTAACGGTACCAGAATTCATTGAAAACACCTCCTTACCAGATATTGCATCGAACTGTATCAAAAAATCACATGCAATGTAAGCCAATGTGAAACTGACCTACAAACATGTGAAATCAATGAGACATCTGGATACATCCACACTATACAATATTCTTCACGAATTGTCAAGAGTAATTAGAAATTTTTTGTAAGTTTTTGATCTATCCCTCTGCCTTCTCGGAATTGACATTCCCGCCGAAATCGTGCTACAATAGGATTTATAAGAGATACATCAATCTTCAGGAGGCAACATCATGAACGAACAATACACGGGAATGGCTATCGGCATCTTCGAGCTGGACAGCGAATGCGCCTGCTTCGTCGCGTTGGATGCCGCATCCAAGGCTGCCAATGTCCGCATCCAGGCAATAGAACGGAACCGTCTGAAATCCGGAGCCTGCGTAAAGATACGCGGTTCTGTCTCGGATGTCCACGCTGCCATGGACGCCGCGCTGCGGGCTGCCGCGCCCATAGCCCATATTACTTCTCATACCATCATCGCGGCTCCAGCCGAAGGCACCGAAACCGCCATTCGGATGACCATCGGGAAATAACAGGGAGGATACAAACATGAAATATCAAGCATTCGGATTGGTAGAAGTCGTAGGTTCCGCCCATTGTATTCTGGTTGTCGACCAGATGCTCAAGACTTCGGATGTAGAGTATATCGCCAAACACACCAAATGCGGCGGACACACATTGATCTTTATGGCAGGCAGTGTATCAGCCGTACAGGCCGCCATAGACAGTGTTATCCAGAACCCGCCCTGCGAGATCTGCAAAAGCGCCGTCATCTCCGGACCTTCCGAAGAAACCGTCCGTATCGTAGAAAGCTTTCGAAAATAATCATAACACAATCCAGCTATGTAAAACGGGCCGATTGGATGATCCAATCGGCCCGCTTCTGTCTATCCGATTATTTCTTTACCGAACGCCCAATTCTGCCAACTGACGGCAGGTCTCCTCTCTGGAAACATGCTGTACCGCGGCAAACCCCAACTCTCTTGCGGCCGCGATATTGGCCGCGTTATCGTCAACAAAGGCACACTCTTCCGCCTTCAGGCCGTACTTCTCCAATAATGCATGGTAGATCTCCGGTTCCGGTTTAATCTTTCGGACCTCATACGAGATCACCCCGCCATCTACCACGGAAAGGAAGGAAAACGGCGGGTTCGCCCTGGTAAAAGACATGCGCGCATAATTGCTCAGCAGATACACCTTATAGCCTTTTTCCTTATATGAACGCAGCCACTGCGCCGACTCCGGATATTCCCGGCAGATCTCTCCGATATGTTCAAAAAATATACGGATCTCCTGTTCATATTCCGGCGCGTATTGACAGCATAGCTCCCGGATCTCCTCTCCGGATTTCTCACTGCGGTCGAATTCATTCCAATAGGGCCCCAGCACCGTTGCCCGGGCCGCTCCTTCCAGCCTGTCCCCGGTAAAGCCCAGCTCTTCCATCAGGCTTTTCCAACGGAAATCCACCAGCACCATTCCGATATCAAAAACAATATTCCGGATCATCCCATGCCTCACAGGTTGGGAACGGCCGTGATTCCGATTCCCGGCGCGTCTGTCATATGAATCAGCGCATTTTCATAGAGCGGTCCGCCGGTATACGGATCGATCTTACACAAGCCCGGACCATCCAGATCCGCCCTTGTGATTACCGACTTCGCCGCTGTCAGGTGGGCCGCCGCGCTGACAGCGATCTTGCTCTCCAACATGCAGCCCATCATACACTCTACACCGTATATCTCCGCGATGCTGCAGATCTTGAGAGCCTCATAGATTCCGCCGGTTTTCATCAATTTGATATTGATCAGATCCGCCGCGCCCATCTGAATGATCCGTATGGCATCCTCTGCTGAAAATACGCTCTCATCTGCCAGAATCGGCGTATAGGTATGCTGCGTGACATACTGCATGCCTGCCAGATCATGCGCGCCTACCGGCTGTTCCACCAGGTCGATGCCAATTCCCAGATCCTCCAGTCGGCCGATGATACGCACTGCCTCCTTGGCGCTCCATCCCTGATTGGCGTCTACACGAAGCGCGATCTCCGGCCCCACTGCTTCTCGGATGGCACGAATCCGCTCCACATCGGCCATGCCCTCTTTTCCTACCTTGATCTTCAGGATACGGTATCCCTGTGCCGTCGCCGCCAGACTGTCCGCGACCATTTTATCCACCGTATCCACACTGATTGTCAGATCGGTTTCCACTGTATCGGAAGCGCCACCCAGCGCCTTATACAACGGTACGCCCAGACTCTTGGCATACAGATCGTACACCGCCATATCCACCGCTGCCTTGGCTGAGGTATTCTTCAGAATCGCCTTATGCAGCCGGTGCATGATTCCATCCAGATCCTGTACGTCCATACCAATGATGGCCGGCGCGATAAAATCCCGTATCGCCGTCACGATCGATCCTTTGGTGTCTCCCGTGATTACCGCCGTCGGAGGCGCCTCTCCATAACCCACAGCATCCGTATCAGTATTGATTCGGATTACGATATCTTCTACATTCTCCACAGTCCGAAGGGCCGTCTTGAATGGTGTCACCAGCGGCACAAATACTTCTCCTATCTGAATGGATGTAATCTTCATTGCAGAAACCTCCTCGAAAGATTTTGAATTATTATAAAACGAATTCTAAAAAAAGGCAAGAGAGAATTGGCAATCTTTGCGGAGTGTGCTATAATGAGCGTGATATGGCCTGAAGCCGTTTTCAGGTATCATATCGCGCTCATTATATTTTTTAGAAAGGCGGATTGCTACTATGAGTAAGATGGACCAAATCAAAGCCGATATGATCGCTGCGCTCAAGGCTGGCGAACGGCAGCGTAAAGATAATATCGCGTATCTGTATGGCATTTTGAAAAATGTTCAGATTGACAAACGCGCGGATCTGACGGAAGAGGAGATCGATTCCGTCATCATGAAACAGATCAAGCAGGTACAGGAAACGATCGATTCCACTCCTGCCAGCCGTCCGGACCTTCTGGCGGAGGCCCAGGCCAATCTGGCGCTTCTGCAGGAATATGCTCCCCAGATGATGGACGAAGCACAGATTCAGGCAGAGATCCAGGCAGTGCTTGACGAACTCGGTATCGAGTCCCCGTCTCCCAAGGATAAGGGCCGCATCATGAAAGTTCTGATGCCCAGAGTAAAAGGAAAGGCCGACGGCGCGCTGGTCAATCAGCTCCTCGGAAAGGTGATGCAATGAAAACATCTGAAGCCGCCCATCGCCTGTATTATCATCAGTGCGCCGAACAATGGGTAGAGGCGCTGCCCATCGGCAGCGGCCGTCTCGGCGCTATGATCTGGGGACAGCCTTGGCAGGATCAGCTTCCTCTCAACGAGGATACGCTCTGGTCCGGATACCCGCATGACACCAATCTGCCGGTCTCCGCGGAGACCATGGAGCACTGCCGTGCGCTGGTCGCGGAGCATCGTTTCCAGGAAGCTCAGGAGATTATCGAAAGAGAAGCACTGGGGGATTTCACCAACTCTTATATGCCCGCCGGTACACTGCACATGAACTTTCTCGGTCTCTCCGGCTCCGTTACGGAGTACTGCCGGGATCTGGATCTGCGTTCCGCTTCTGCCAGCGTGTCCTTCTGCGCTGACGGCGTACACTATATCCGTGAATATTTCGCGTCCTATCCGGACAACGGCATCATCATGCGTTTCACGGCAGACCAGCCAGGCAAAATCAGCCTGCGCCTCGCTTATGATTCTCCGCTGCTGCATCGTGTGGACATTGTCGACTCTCAGATGGTTGCCAGCATGCGCTGCCCGTCCCGAGTCGCCCCTCACTATCTCCGAACCTGCCCGGATCCGATTCATTGGGAGTCGGAAGACGGCCACGTCGGAATGCGCGGTTGTATGATTGCCGCGCCGGTGCTTACCGGAGGCACCCTGACCTCGGAGAAGGATACCATCCTGATTGAAAATGCCGATTCCGTTACCCTCTATCTGGCGATCCGCTCCAGCTTCAACGGCCCGGACAAGGATCCGGAACGTGAGGGCGTGGATGAAACAGCTCTGTGCCATAAGGATATCGAGCATCTCCTGCAGTTCTCCGCCGCGGATCTTTTCCAACGTCATCTGGCGGAATACTCTCCGTATTACAGCCGTACTTCGCTGAATCTTTCCGCTGAAGGGGAGGATATGCCGACCGATGTCCGGATTCAGAAATTTGCCGAGACCAAGGATGATCCGATACTCTACTCGCTGCTCTTCCATTATGGGCGGTATCTTCTGATCGCTTCTTCGCGGCCCGGAACGCAGCCCGCGAACCTGCAGGGAATCTGGAGCCATCTGATTCGTCCGGTATGGAGTTCCAACTTTACCATCAATATCAATACCGAGATGAACTATTGGCCTGCTGAGATCTGCGGATTGCCGGAGATGGCGGAACCGCTCTTTCAGCTGATCCGTCTCATTATGCGCAAGGGCGCTGAGACTGCCGCAACTGTTTACCATGCCCGCGGCAGCGTCTCTCATCATAATACAGACCTCTGGGGAGTGACCAATCCCGTCGGAGAACACCGTAAGGGCTACACCCACTCCTGTTTCTGGGGTATGTCCTTCGGATGGCTGAGCCGGCATATGTGGGATCATTATCTGTACTCCGACGACAAGGATTTTCTGAAGGAACAGGTTCTGCCCGTACTGACCGCCGCAGTGGAATTCTATCTGGACACACTCCGTCAGAATCCGGACGGCAAATATATCATTACGCCCGCGACTTCTCCGGAGAATGTTTTCGTATATAACGGCGAGATCTGCAAGATTGCCCGCGAAGCCAACATGAGTCAGTCCATTGTCCGCGAAGTCTTCGGACATTATCTGCGTACACTGGAGGAACTCGGCGAAGACGCGCCGGATGCCGCTGAGGTACGCCGGACCCTGCCGCTTTTACAGGCCGAGCGGATTGGCTCTCAGGGGCAGTTACTGGAATGGGAAGAGGAGTATCAGGAAAATGATCCCCATCACCGCCATGTTTCCCATCTGTACGGACTCCATCCGGCACATCAGATCACGCCGGAATCCACGCCGGAACTGGCGAAAGCCTGCCAGCGTTCTCTGGAGATCCGCGGCGATGACGGCACCGGTTGGAGCCTGGGATGGAAGATCAACATGTGGGCCCGTCTGCATGACGGAGATCATGCTCTGTCCCTGATCCAGCAGCAGCTTCGTCCTGCTCCGACAGACGGCGAGGTACATCTTCTGGGCGGCGGTTCCTACCCCAACCTCTTTGACGCGCATCCCCCGTTCCAGATCGACGGCAACTTCGGTGTCTGCGCCGGAATCGCGGAGCTTTTCCTTCAGGCCTGGGATCAGGAGGTCTATCTTCTGCCTGCCCTGCCCAGCGCTGCCTGCTGGCAGAGCGGTTCCATTACGGGACTGCGCGCGCCGCACGGCCTGACACTGGATATCTTCTGGGAGAATGGCCAGCTGCATCACTGTGTATTCCGCGCGGAACACGCGATCGAGGCGCCTTTCCGCCTCCACGCGGATGGTCAGGTTACGGAAATCTCCTTCCCGCAGGCCGGTACATACACCTATCTGAAGGGCCGGCTTGCAGCCCGCGGTTAAAACGAATGAAGCCAATAAAAAAGGGACGGTACATCTGATTGGGATGCACCGTCCCTGCTTCTATTTACTGAATCTTCTCCGGTTCCGGATACGTCACGCCCTTAGTATCCACGGTAACCTTTTTCATCGTATCTCCCACGGCAATCTTCTGCACGACATCCATACCGCTGATCACTTTTCCGAATGTCGCATAATCTCCATCCAACGACGGCAGATCTGTCAGGCAGATGAAGAACTGACTGCCCGCCGTATCATAGGAGAGCATCGTCCGTGCCATCGAAATTACGCCCGTCGTATGCTTCAAGTCATTCTCCACACCATTGTTGGAAAACTCACCTTTGATCTGATATCCCGGTCCGCCGATTCCTGTGCCGTTCGGGTCGCCGCCCTGCACCAGAAGTCCAGCCTCTACCCGATGGAAGATAATCCCGTCGTAATATCCCTTCTGTACCAGTGAGATAAAGTTATTGACCGTATTGGGCGCTTTATCCGGATACAGCTCAATCTGGAATACCCCGCCGTTCGCCATCTCCACCGTAACTACAGGATTATTGTTCTCCTGCTGACTCTCCTGCCCGGCGCTTTCAGAACATCCTGCCATGATTCCCATCGCCAGTACCAGCGCGCACAGCGCCGCCATCCATCTTTTCATATCTGATTCCCCGTTTCCCGTCACTTTGACGAAGCTTATTCCAGCCTGAGTCTTTTATTTTTCAAGCCTACGTTATTATACCACAGAAAAGACCACTCCGCAATCCTACGAATCTTACAACTTTCTAAACATTTTCTTCTTGTCTTTCTCGTTCCCTCATGCTAAAATAACCGCAAAGGAGTTGATGTTCATGGAAGAATCCATCCGGCAGTATTTTTACACACTTCCAAAAGAATCGTCTTTTTCCTCTCCGGCAGACATCCATATCTCCTGGGCCGGACAGCGAAAATGCAGTCCTTCGCATAATATCGGCCCGCGCGTTCTGGACACCTACAAGCTGGTCATTGTCGTCTCCGGCAAGGGCTATCTGGAGCAGGACTCGCATCCTGCCGTTCCGCTTACGGCCGGGGATATCTTTTTTCTTTTTCCTCGCCATCTGCATCATTATTGGGCCGATCCGGACGATCCCTGGGAGATCATGTGGGTTGCCTTTAACTCCTCCCTATGTCCGCGTTTTCTCCACAGTATCCACATCACAACCGAGCATTATGTGCTGAACAGCATTCTCAACGACTCTCTGCAGCGTTCCATGTACCAGATTATCAACGCGCTGGGCGATGAGGAAGACCGCTACCGCTTCTGCGCCATCGGCGCACTGTATACTCTCTTCTATAAAATCGATCTGGCGCTGCGTACTAAGGAGGCAGTACAGCCGGAACCGGAGGAATCCATTCCGGCCAAGATCACGGCCTTTATCGACCAGAATTTTTATCTGCCGATCGATATGGATACGCTCTGCCAGCATGTAAGCTACAGCCGCTCGTATATTTCCCGCATCTTCAAAAGCGATATGGGAATGACGGTTTCCGAATATATTCAGCTTGTGCGGATCCGCAACGCGCAGTCTCTACTGCGGGATACCTCCTTGTCCATTCAGGAAGTCAGCTATTCCGTCGGCATCGATGATCCTCTGTACTTCTCCAAAATCTTCCGTCGGCTCAGCGGACAGTCTCCCAGAGATTACCGCAATCAGGCCCGACTGGGAAAAAAACCAGATAGCTAAAAAAGGTGTTTCAGGCTCACCCCTGAAACACCTTTTTTCACTCTTCTACTAACGGTACCTGTTCCTGCCGGTCCACATCCACCAACCCCAAAGTGGTGATCTTGATATGCGGAATTACCGTCAGGCTGATAAACGCGGTTGTCATAAACGGTTCAGTCTCCTGCAGCACTCCCAAGGAATGAACACTTTCCCGCACCGCGTCGTTCTGCCGCGCCGCAGTCTGTGCGTCGGCTCCCGTCATCAGTCCCGCATACGGCAGAGGCATCTCCGCGACGACCTTCCCTTCGGCTACCGTGAGAATCCCGCCGCCAAGTTCACGAAGCCTGTTGGCCGCAACCGCCATATCCGCCTCATTGGTTCCGACGATAATCAGATTATGCGCGTCATGAGATACCGAAGAAGCAATGGCTCCTTTTTTCAATCCGATTCCGGAGATCAGTCCCATACCGACATGACCTGTGCCATGATGGCGTTCCGCCACAGCAATCTTAAGGATATCCCGGCCTATATTGATTCCGTTATCCTTATCAAAATCCACTTCGGTATGCATTTCTTCTGTCAGGAGTTCTCCCTTGACCAGGCGAATCACACGGCAGCGATGCTTTCCGTGAATATCCATCAGAAAATCCTCCGGCAGCATAGTCTTCATGCAGAAGGAATGCCGTATCTGCTCTTCCTCTTCTTCCCTGCCCTCCGCTTCCGAAAAAGGCAGGCACTGCCCTTTCTCCGCCACCAGAACTCCGTCCTTGTATACGCTATGCACCTTTACCTGTTCCAAATCTGTCAACAGCACCAGATTCGCTCTATATCCCGGCGCCACCGCGCCGACATGCCGAAGTCCGAAATATTCCGCCGCCCATAGCGTCGCCATGCGGATTCCTGTAATCGCGCTCTTTCCCTGCCGCACCGCGCTCCGGATAATATCGTCGATATGACCGTGCTTCAGCAGATCCGCCGGGTGCTTATCATCCGTTACCAAAAGGCATCTTGAAGCAAACGGCTCCTCAAACAACGGCAGCAGTGCTTCCAGATTACGCGCCGCCGTCCCCTGTCGGATCATGACTCTCTGTCCCTTACGAATGCGTTCTATTGCCTCCTCCGCCGAAGAACACTCGTGATCATCACTGATTCCGGCCGCAATGTAAGTGTCCAGTGCTTTCCCCGAAAGGAGGGGCGCATGTCCGTTTACCAGCAGTCCCCTTTCCAATGTTCTATGGATCTTGTCCATTACTCCTGGATCGCCTGCGAGTACTCCGGGATAATTCATCATCTCACCCAGTCCCAGCACTCTAGGATGGCCGTAGAACTTCACGATATCTTCCGCTTCCAGCCTGGCTCCGGACTCATCAAATTCTGTCGCCGGAACACAGGACGGGATCATCATATATACCGTCATCGGAAGCCTCTCACTTTTCTCCAGCATGTAACGGATTCCTGCCGATCCACACACATTGGCAATCTCATGCGGATCCGCGACCACTGCCGTCGTTCCGTGCGGAACTGCCGCGCGGGCAAATTCCGCAGGCAGCAGCATCGTACTCTCAATGTGTATGTGGCCATCAATAAAGCCCGGGCATATATACATCCCCGTAACGTCCGCCGTCTCGTCGGCATCCGCTTCTCCATACTCTCCGAGTCCGATAATCCTGTCGTCCTCAATCAGCACATTGCTTTTTTCCAGCTCTCCGGTAAAAACATTGATCACGGTTCCATTCTTAAGCAGCCGTCTCATTCGTAAACTCCTTTTTAGATTTCCCGTACCTGACCGGTTCCGGTAATCTCATATTTGGTTGTTGTCAAAGCCAAAAGGCCCATCGGTCCTCTTGCATGAAGCTTCTGCGTACTGATTCCGATCTCTGCGCCAAATCCGAACTCATATCCGTCGGTAAATCTCGTCGATGCATTCACATATACACAGGCTGCATCTACCTGCCGCAGAAAACGCTGCGCCGCCTCCGCATTCCGGGTTATGATCGCCTCGGAATGTTTCGTGTTATAGCGATTGATATGCGCAATCGCCTCTTCCAACGAAGCCACCGTCTTCATTGAGATAATCAGGTCCAGATACTCCGTACCCCAATCCTGCTCCGTCGCCGGTATCGCCTGCGGCACCAGAGCGCATACCCGTTCATCCCCACGGATCTCAACGCCTGCCGCCAGGAGGTCTGCCGCAATCCGCGGGATCGCCTCTTCAGCGATTGCCTCGTGAATCACAAGGGACTCACAGGCATTGCACACACCCGTCCGCTGTGTCTTCGCGTTATGTATGATCCGCACTGCCATGTCCAGATCCGCGTCCTGATCCACATAGATATGGCAGTTGCCGCTGCCGGTTTCAATCACCGGCACCGTACTGTTTTCCACGACGCTGCGTATCAGCCCTGCGCCTCCACGAGGAATCAATACGTCGATCGACTCCCGCAGCCGCATCATCTCTGCCGCGCATTCCCTGGAGGTGTCCTCCACGACCTGAACCGCGTCCGCGTTATAGCCCATATTGCCGATCGCCGCGCGTAACGATGCCGCAATCGCCTGATTAGAGCAGATCGCATCGCTGCCGCCGCGCAGTATCACCGCGTTGCCGGTCTTAAAACACAGTGCAAACGCGTCAGCCGTTACATTGGGCCTTGCCTCGTAGATAATCCCAATTACGCCGATCGGAACCCGCACCTGCTTCAGTACCAGTCCATTGGGCCGCACTGTCTCCATCACGGTCTCTCCGATCGGATCCGGAAGCTCCGCTACCTGGCGCAGCCCCTCTGCCATGGCCTGTATCCTTTTTTCAGTAAGCTTCAGGCGGTCCTGCAGAGACTCCTTCATCCCTTTCCGGGCTGCCTCCGCCATATCCTGCGCATTTGCCTGCAGGATCGGTCCGGCATCCGCTATCAACTGATCCGCCGCCGCTCTCAGGCACGCGTTCTTTTCCTGCCGGGTCAGCCCGGCAAGATCCGCCGCCGCTGCCTTGGCCTTCTGTCCCAGTTCCTTAATATAGGTAGACATATTCGTTCTCCGGCTTGACTCCCGGCGCTACACGCTTGGCATACAGCACCGGAGCTTGCCCGCCATAGGCCTCCATATACTCATGATGAACGACCGCAGTTACCTCTACCCACGTATCCTTCTTGAGTTTTTCCGCTACCTTGCTCTTGCACAGATATCCCATAAACTGCATATCATTAGCGCAGCAGGTCATGGCAAACCGGCCGGGTACAAAATAGCCCGCCGGGAAGTTCGGCTCTCTATAGGCCATTCCGGTAAACTGTACGGTTTTCCCTTCATACCTGTCCGGGTTCTCCATCGCATCCACATACCAGATTCCAAAGTCGTCGTCTTTAATCTCGATCACCGACGCTTTGAGATCATACGGCAGGATATCCTCGCCGCTGACTTCGATCACATCTCCGCCCGCTTTTTCAAAAATCAGCATGGCGGCCCGGTTGATCATCTTCATATTGCGCCAGTAAACCTTGACCGGCGTCTCATCCGTACAACGGTTAAAAACAATCAGATCCGCATAGGTCAGGTGTTCTACCATCATCTGACGCATATTCTTGATATACAGGTCAAAGGTCTCCGCGTTGACCGGCGTGATGATCTGCGCGAACTCCCATGACGCCGGCAGCTCATGCTGCATCAGCGCTTCCAGCGACCAGGTGCCGTTATACTCCAGAATCACCCGCTGTGGCTTTTCTTTTTTATTGAGCTTCGCCAGATATCCATATGTCATATCTTCCAGCTTGTCCACGGTCGTCATCACCGTATTGCTGCGCTTCAGGAGCGTCTCCGGAAATTCTTCCTCGCCCTCTTCGCACACGATCAGCAGCGTCTTCTCGCCTTCTGTAAACTCCGGATCCTCCAGCAGCTCCCGGATCATGGTCGTCTTGCCGCTCTCCAGGAAGCCAGCCAGCACATATACCGGAATGCTCTGCTGTGCCATCACTTTGTCTCCTCCGCAATCACCGACTTAACAGTATCCGCATTCGATGATACGACTACGATCACGTACTTTCCATACTGCTGCTTGACCGCGTTGGCTACCTTCTGCGCTTCCGCGGGCGCATAGGACTGATAGGTATTTTGCAGGTCTGTCAGATGCGTGTCCGCCAACGCGTATACCCGCTTGGCCGCGGCTTCATCTGTGCACTGGAAGATCAGGATCTCCGCGGCTGTCGCTCCAACGCAGGTATAATATACCGCGTCCTGCACATCCGCCGAATCCGCTCCATACATTTTCACTGCCTTCTCCGCCTTAACCTGTGCCATCGTGCTGCTGATATTCTGCTCAAAAGCTCCGGATGTCTTCAGCTTTTCCGCGAGCTCCGTCATGTTCAGCTCCTTTGCCGTCGTCCCGCCTGAGCAGGCGCTCAGTACAGCCATCATTATACACATCAAAATCAAACCAAACTTCTTCATGACATTCATCCCCTTATTCTTTTATGCCAATACATGCTCCCTCAGGTATTGCAGCCAGATCTCCATGTACTCCGGTCCGAAATGGACTCCGTCCGGCGCCGCGTCGGACGGCAGCTCACCGTCTTCATCAGCAATGGCCTCCCACACATTGAGGTAGATCCAGTTGTTGCTCTCGGCCATCTCCCGGATCTTCTCATTGAATCTTCTAATATTGCTGTTGTTGATCGAATCGCCTTCACTGGAACGCGCCGCGCTTACCGGCAGAATGGACTGCACATAGATCCGTGCCTCAGGACAATCCCGTTCCACCTGATGCAGAAGACTGGCATATTCACTGATAAAACCGTCCACATCTGGCCAGCCCACTTCATTCAGTCCCATCATTACATATATTTTGCGGTAATCTTTCTGTACAAGGGCCTGATCCAGTGTATATGTGTCATCTACAAACGCGTCGCTCTGCGCGCTGGATACATTCAATCCGACCGTATAGAATCCATCAGCCTGATCGTCAATATCCGTATACATAAACAAGCCTTCGGTCAACGAATTTCCGATAAATGCCGCGTCAGCGAAATACTCATTGGTCACCGGCGGTACGCTCTCCTCTACGGACACTTCTTCCTCGGAGCTTTCCTCAAAAGAGCTTTCCGCAAACACCGTATCCGCGCTTTCTTCTGCTGCATTGGATGATTCCTCCGGGAGACTGCTCTCCTCCGAACTTTCCTCAAAAGAACTTTCCTCCGGTTTGCTGATCAGCTGCGGTTCCGGGATGCTGATGATCTGAGCCGTCCGGCTCTCCTCCGCATCTCTTACCTTATCCGGAATATCCGCGCCGGTAAGCGTCCGGATCAGCCAAATCCCCAGTGCTAAAACGATCAATGCCACGGCAAACATCATGATACTGAAGATTATATTCGCCCTTAGTTGCTCTTTGGAGAGCTTTTTCCTTTTTCCCATATAGTGCTTTCTCCCTTGGAAATCATCCTTACTTTTCTTATTTTATTTACGGAACAGGCCTGCCAGCTTGTCCTCGGTCAGATTGCTTCCGATTACGCACACACGGCCTTCGACTTCCGCGCTGCCATGACGCACCTCTGCTTCACCGGGAACAAAATCAAAATGAATCCATCCGCCCTGAACATCCGGTACATATCCCTTGGCACGCAGAATCACGCCATACTCTCCGCCATCCAGCGCCGCCAGCGCATCGTGAATCTCCTGCTCTGTATACTTCCTCGCTGTCTCAAAGCCCCAGCTTGTAAATACTTCATCGGCATCATGTCCGTGATGATGATGGTGATGATGATGCTCATGGTCATGGCAGCAGCACTCCTCGTCATCGTCGTCATGGTCGTGATGATGATGCTCGTGATCGTGGCAGCAGCACTCCTCGTCATCGTCGTCATGGTCGTGATGATGATGCTCATGGTCATGGCAGCAGCACTCCTCGTCATCGTCATGATGGTGATGATGCTCATGCATCTCTTCCATCATCTCCTCTTCCAGAGAGCTGCCCTCTGTCATTGCCGCCAGGATCTGCTCGCCTGCCAGCTCATCCCACGGAGTCGTGATGATCGTTGCCTTAGGATTATGCTCTCTTAAGAGCCGTACGCACTCTTCCACCTTGTCCTCAGAGGCCTTCTGTGTCCGGCTCAGGACGATGGTGCCCGCGCTCTCGATCTGGTTATTATAGAATTCGCCAAAGTTCTTCATGTACATCTTGCACTTGGAGACGTCGGCAACCGTTACACTGCCGCCCAACTGCACTTCCGGCATCTTATCCGCGATTCCGTGTACCGCCTCTACAACATCAGACAGCTTACCTACTCCGGACGGCTCGATCAGGATCCGGTCCGGCGCATACTGACTCAGGACCTCCTGCAGTGCCTTGGCGAAGTCTCCCACCAGCGTACAGCAGATACAGCCGGAATTCATCTCTGTAATCTGAATCCCCGCTTCCTTCAAAAATCCTCCGTCGATTCCGATCTCGCCGAATTCATTCTCAATCAATACAACCTTTTCTCCCTGCAGGCCGTCTTTTAACAACTTCTTGATCAATGTCGTCTTACCTGCTCCCAGAAATCCGGAAATAACATCAATCGTCGTTTTCATATCTTTTTCCCCTTTTCTTATAAATATAGTCACCGGAACAGGAGCCCATGTTTTGCCCCGTTCCTATGGATATAATACTTGCAATCATATCACAATTATTATATAATAAATTCGGCAAAAGTAAAGACTATTTTCCTGATTTTTTTATGAAAACCTGTATTGGAGGGCTCGAATTATGAACATCCTTCTTACATCCTTTGATCCTTTTGGCACAGATTCTCAAAACTCCTCTCTGGAGATTCTGAGTCGCTTACCCGATCATCTGGAAGAGCTTCAGATCCATAAAGAGGTCTTACCTACGCAGTTTATCGAGGGGCCGCGCCGACTCCTCCGTCTCCTAGATGAACAGCAGCCCGATCTGCTGCTGATGCTGGGACAGGCCGGCGGCCGCAAACAGGTCACCTTTGAGCGTGTCGCCATCAACTGCATGAGCGCTCGCATTCCGGACAATATCGGATACATGCCCCAGGAGCTTCCTGTTGTCCCCGAAGGACCGGACGCGTATTTTACCAATCTTCCGCTGGCACCTCTGGCCCAGCACCTGCAGAAGCTCTGGCTGCCGGCCGGAATCTCCAACAGCGCCGGGACTTTTGTCTGCAATTGTCTGTTTTATCAGGCAATGCACCATATCCGTTCCACAGGCCTGCATTGTCAGTGCGATTTTGTCCACCTGCCCTATCTGACGGAGCAGCCGGGCCTTCCGGAAGAGACTCCAAAGCTCTCTTCCGCTTCCTGCCTGTCCGTACTCACGCAGGCTATCCTTTATCTGAAGAGGTCAATCCAATGAAAAAAAGATATCTTTTCTGTCTGCTTCTCTGCCTTTGCTGCGGATGCGTTTCCCTTCCGACATCTATTGATTCCCTGAAAAATCAGCTTTTGCAGGAATCTTCTGAGGATTCTTCCCAAGAGGATTCGATTCCTACTCTGGATGAGGCCCTGGACGATCTGTTGGGCGGATCGGATTCCGATGTAGAGATCGGTGATCTGGAGCAGGCCTACAGTCGGTTATATGACGCTTCCTCGTCTCTCTATACCATCGGCCTCTCGACCGCATATTCTTATTCCAATCCCTTTTTCCATCTTTATTACGAGGTTCCTGCCAACTCCTATGTCTCCGCCGACGCTTACATACGTCAGCTTCATACCTACACCGGAGTTGGGGACGGCGCCGCCATCGAATTTCTCTGCACCACCGAGGACAATGATACCGCGCTGCTCATCTTCTCCGAATCCGTCGCTCCGGAACTGGATGCCCGGGAATATCTCTTAAATGAGTATTCCTATGATTTTCTCCCTTCCTCCGAGTCCACCATTACCTCGGTCGATGTCGGCGGTCAGGAGTTTCTGCGGTACAGTCCTTTTGGAGAGAAAAACGTCTATTACGTCCGTATCGAAAACGGTATCGCGTTAAATCTTCAGCTTCTGGAGGTCAATTCTGTCCCCGGCAGTGAAGAGACCTGGCTTTCCGGATTCTATGATCCGTCCATTCCCACGTCCGCCTATTGCGCTCCGTTCTATACCACCGACAGCTACGAAAGCCGCTGGCTCAATCTGCGTTTTACTCTGCCCCTGGACATGTCCTGGTTCTTTGAAGACGAAGATACCGAAGATCTGTACTATGAGATCGCGGCCATCACCTCTGACAGCCGGCTTATGGTCACCCTGGTCTCACAGACGCTGCCACTGGAAGATTCGTCGCTGGATCCGTATCTGGATCTGATCGAATCCGACCTATCCTCCTATCCGGACTATCAGTCACAGCGGCCTGCGGATCCGGTACAGATTGCCGGCTCCTCCTGGCAGTCCATGATCTGCACCCTGCAGATGGATGAGGACACGCCTGTCACCCTGCGTTATTATGTCCGCATTTATCAGGACCGCCTGCTGATCTTATGGATGCAGTTCTTTGAGGACAAGGCTCCTCAGGCAGACGCTCTTTTAGAGCATTTCACACCGTTGGATCCCGCTCAGCTGACCTATTCCGATGACGAAGAATATCAGCCTGGTATTCTGGCAGACGGTGTTTATTCCAACCCGGTCATGGGACTTACCCTCTCCGCTCCTCAGATGCTCGCCGGTTCGGATGCCGCTGAGTATTTCTGGACCGCTTCCTCTCTGGAAAACGCCTCGTTGGAATGCCTCGCAATGCCCGCTCTTTCTCCTTCTCAGGCCCCCTCCGGCTCACTCCTGTTCTTCTCTGAAGACGCTCCGGACACTTCTTACCGTGTCCATGAGTACCTGCGGATTTTACAGGAACGGGAGCCCCAGTATGATTTTGAAGAATCGCCCGGACTGGCGCTGCTCGGCGGCAAACTTTACATCACACAGGATGCCTGGTCCCAGGATTCGGATTCTCCCCTATACCGAAAATATTATTTCCGATTCCAGGGAGATCAGGTCTTCTGCATCCTGGCCAGCACCGATGCCGACCACATTACATACATCAACGACCTGGTAGAAAGCATGAATCCTTAAAAGTGCGTAGGTATGCTCCCTTCCGGCAGACATTCGTCGCCCGGAAGGGAGCATATTTTATATGCATTTCTCCCATAAAGTTAACATTTCCCGCAAAAAACTTAGTCATTATAACAATATTTAATATCTTTGTTATTGCTTTTAACATCTTACCACCTTATAATAGAGTTAGGGAGTTGAATAACAAGGAGGTTGTATTATGAAAAAGATCAGTCTGTTCTTATGTTTTATCCTGATACTGTGCCTTATAGGCTGCAACAATTCTCCGGAATCCGATAACTCTAGGGCTGATGCTGAGGCAAGTTCCCGTGAAGAAGAAAGCTCCGAGCCGCCTGTAGAAGAATCCTCTGCTCCAGAGGACAGCGCCTCGGATACTGATCCGGTATTGTCTGCCTATCGGGGGATCATCGCCGATCTGACTCAGGAATACAGTGAAAAACATGATGGTAAATATTTTGTTTTCGGTCTCGTCATGGCCAAGCTGGTCGATTTTGATAATGACGGTGTTCCTGAACTACTCTGTTCCTATTCTTCTAAGGAAGGCCCCACAGATGATGCGACCTATCAAGTCAGTATCTATGGCTACAAAGACGGAGCGGTTGTTGATTTGTACACGGGTCCCAGCTCCAATTTTGGATCCGGCTTAAAGCCAGGTCTGTGGCTCTTATTAAAAGACGGACAGTATTATTACGTATCCGTGAGCCTGGAAACTACAGAGTACTGGGTATTGTCTGACGGAGAATTTTCCGTTGCGTTCAGTGCATTTAAGAACTTCCCTCCGGACACCTATAAGATCAATGGTGAATCTGTTTCTGAATCGGAATATGAGACACAGTGCAATGCTTTTCTGGAAGGCAGTACTTTGGAACGCTATATTTATTACACCAAGGACAGCGGACTGCTCTCGGATGGGCATATTTATGTTGACGTCGATGTGATCTGATTTTCTTATCATACAATCTAAAAAAAGTGCAGCCGTACCAGCGTATTACATGCCGGTACGGCTGCCTTTTTTGCCTTTCCGCTTATTTTCCCCGTCTCTTCTTATATACATACGCGCTGCGGCGCGGCAAATACAATCCTTCCTTGGTTGCCTGCGCCTCCGGGAAGTTCTCCGGAACCGGCCAGTTCTCCTGGCCGATCCATCCTCCAAAGCGCTGCTCGGCGCTGCTCATCACAAGCTTATACCTGCTGCCTCGCAGACTGTGGAGATCCACCCACGCGTCTGCGGTAGGATGGAAATTGAATACAAATAGATAATCGCCTCTGGTAAAGGCCAGTGTCTTGTTCTCATTATGCAGATAGATCAGCTTGGCCCCTGCCTTGTCCATCACCCGTCCATTCTGGTTCAGAGCGATCATCGCGTTATCAAACTCCTGCAGCTGATGATACTTCAGCTGCGGATTGTCCGCCAGGCTCCACTGTCTACGGCAATATTGAAAGCTGTTGCCGTTGCCTTCCCTGGGGAAGTCAATCCACTCCGGATGTCCGAACTCATTGCCCATAAAGTTCAGATATCCGTCGCCGCCCGCCGCCATTGTCACCAGACGGATCATTTTATGCAGTTCCATGGCCCGCTCGATCGTCAGACTCGGATCCCCTACACTCATGTGCCAGTACATCTCCTGATCCGCCAGCCAGAACATGATCGTTTTATCCCCTACCAGCGCCTGATCATGCGACTCACAGTAGCCGATAGTTTTCTCGCCGGGACGACGGGTTGTCAATTCATACCACATCTTTCCGACATCCCAGTATTCGTCCTGCACCTTGGAAACCGTCCGGATCCAGTAATCCGGCAGTCCCATGCTGAGCCGGTAGTCAAAGCCCACGCCGCCTTCCCGAATCGGCAGACACATTCCCGGCATGCCGCTCATATCCTCCGCGACCGTCACCGCATCCTTGCGGAGTCCATGTACCAGATCATTGGCCAGCTGCAAATAGGTGATCGCCTGCGTATCCGTATTCATGCTGAAATACTTTTTATAGCTGTCAAACACGGTTCCCAGTCCATGGTCCCGGTACAGCATCGATGTCACCCCATCAAAACGGAACCCGTCAAAATGGTACTCTTCCATCCAGTATTTCAGATTCGACAACAGGAAATGCAGCACGGCCGGCTTTCCATAGTCAAACAGCTTGGTGCCCCAGGCCGGATGATCGCCTTCCGGGCCCGCATGGAAGAACTGATAGTCCGTCCCGTCAAATTCGTTGATTCCCTCACTGGTGTTGCGTACTGCGTGGGAATGCACCAGATCCAGCAGAACCGTAATCCCCATCTCATGCGCCGTATTAACCAGACGCTTCAACCCTTCCGGTTCTCCGTACCAGGAGGATGCCGCGAAGAAATTGCTGACCTGATATCCAAACGAGCTGTAATACGGATGCTGCATCACCGCCATCAGCTGAATGGTGTTGTATCCGTCCGCCTTGATTCTTGGCAGAACCTCTTCCGTGAAGTGATCATAGGACGCGATATGTCCTTTTTCATCCGCCATTCCTATATGCGCCTCATAGATCAGCAGCGGTTTACCAGAGACTTTATACTCTTCGTCCGTCCATACAAATGGCTCGTCCGGATGCCAGATCTGTCCGTAGAATCCAAATGTCTCCGGATCCTGAACCACACGGTGAATATACAACGGAATCCGGTCAAAACTGTCCCCATTCCGTGTTACCCGTACTTTGACGTGGGACTGATGGGGAAGCTCCTTGACCTCAACCTCCCAATCCCCGTTCTCATTGATCCGCTTCATCGGCGAAGCTTCCGGATCCCATTGGTTGAAGTCGCCAATCAATGCCATCGCGTCCGCGCCCGGAGCCCATTCCCGATAGACCCAGCCCTGCTGTGACGGATGAAATCCATAGTATTTATGTCCATTGGCAAAATCGGTCAGTTTTCCGTTCTTCCCAACAAGCTTCTTCTTTGTGTCTTTATACAGATTCATCCGCAGCTCTATATCCCCCGCATAGTTGGCCAGGTATGGATCTCTCTCCATAATCTTGTACTGTCTTTTGTCTGCCATCGTTTTGCCCCCCTTGTCTATTTTCAATCTGACGTTCCTACTTATTCAGTATTATATCACTGAAACGCCGGAAATGCAACCCGCCAAAAATTTACATCTGAGAGGTTTACATCCGACATGGAAAATGCTACACTATAATGGACGTATGATTTTATCATGACAGGAGAGAACCCTATGCCTAAGTTTGAATATATCGCTCCTGCGGTACAGCGATTGCGCGATCTGTGTACCAATGGGCTTTTTCTGAATCTCCGGGTATTTCCCGAACCCCTGAAATCCGCTTATCAGCGGCTGCGGGAAGAGATCCGTGAATCCCGCCTGGCCGGCGCCGGGCTTGCCCTGATCGATATGGCGCAGCTGTGCCTGCGCTTTCCCGCTCTGACCGCCTGTGCCAGAATTCTGCATTCCGACGCGCCAGCCGAGTCTGTCGGCCGAGCCCTGCGTCACTTTCATAATCCGGAGGATCTGGCTGTAGATCTGCGGGAATTCCTCCGTCAGAACCCGGATGAGACCACCTCGCTCTTGGTCGCGGCCCTGGCGGAAGCCTGCTACGATTTCGCCGAGGGCGGGCTCTGGGATTGGGCGAACCGCCCGACCGCCGGCAGCTTTTCCGAGCTCTCGCGCTCCGAAACCGCCAGTGAACTGATTACGCAGCTGGGTGTACTGAACCGTTATCTGCAAAAATATCTGCGTTTTTATTCTCATCTAAAGGAAGATCCTGACAGCCCTGTTCTAACATATGACTGTCTGGGCGTCCCCCTCTCCGTGGAACCATTTTTATTCCGCAAAGACAGCGATCTGTATCTCACCGAAGAGATTAACTCTGCCGCCGGTAAATTGCTGTGCCGCAATATGACTACGCTGCGCCGCAGTCTTTTTGACATGCCTGATGCGCTCCGCGGCCTGCCAATTGAACCTCTGCAGCTGAATCATGAGCATCTGGCCTCTCATGTCCAGACAGGATATCAATCCGCGGACTATCTGCGCCCTGCCTATCTCGACCGTTGGCTCCGTCAGGCCCTGGACAACAAAGACCATGGATACCTCCTGCTGGAAGGTGAGAGCGGCCTCGGCAAGAGTATTTATACCTCCATGCTGGATCCTGTATCTCCTCTATACATGAATACAACCCTCTTTGAGGATACCTATACCTGCCGCTATGTTATCAGCCTGTATCCGGACTCACAGCGTCCCAGCCGTTTTATCGCTGCTTTGAACGCGATGTTTCCGCATCTCACTCCGATCGCGTGGACCGAGAAAGCGCCGGATCTGCGCCGCCGGATCGCGGAATTTTTAAATGCCGCGGTACGCAGGGCCGCCTCCAAAAAGCTTCTCCTCATTCTGGACGGAGCGCACCATCTGGATTACAGCGGACAGAACGCATTCAGCCTTGCTGAGATCCTACCCCAGGCCTCCCAGCTCACCCAGGGAGTCTATCTGCTCCTGACCGATCAATGCGCCGAGGATCATACCTGGCTTATGAGCAAGGACACTGCTCCTTATATCGGTACATTTTTGCTCAGCACACCGCAGCATCAGCAGTTTTTCCGCGTTTACCTGACGCAGTATGTGCTGCATGTGACCACAGAGGACAATCCCCTGGTCTCCGCGCTCTCAGAATCCCTCCGGGGAGATATGCTTCTGGCGCATCTCCTGCGGGATACCTTTGTCCTATGCCGTCCGGATTCCTATACCAATATGGTGCATTTCTACGAACAGCACCCCGGATATACCACCCTGACCGCGCTCTATCTGGACCGCCTGTATGAATTCTACGGTCCGGAATACTCCATCTACATCGCGCAGCTTCTGCAGCTGTTGGCCCTATCGCCCCATGCCGTTTCCTGGCATGATCTGGAGACGCTTCTGATTGATCTTCCCGCTCTGCCTGCCATCGCAAGCATCCTGCGGGATCTTCGTCCGTTTCTGTCTCTGCGCGGTGATACGCTCAGCCTGGCCTCGACCCGTATCCACTATTATATGCTCTCTGCCTATTCGCCGGATTGGAAGGATTACTGTCTGCGGCTCCTCCAGTATCGCTCAGAACTGTTGGACGCCGCGCCGGACAACCCGGAATATCTTCTGGATCTCGATTATTACGCAAAAGGGATCGGCTGGGCCGGACACGAAGAGCTTTTAACCCATATTGCTCACAGTCTGCTGCCCTCTCCGGAGCATGAGGAGACCCTGTCCCCGTCCATCGTCGATTATTACACGGTATTGGGTGAATTTTTCTCTGACGAAACAACCAATCCCTTCCGATTGGATTCTCTGCGGGTATTCTCTCTGTCTCCGATCCTGAGTGACCGCCGGTTTGCCTGCAATCGCTGGGACTCCTTACAGGATACGCCTCAATTTGATGAAAAGGCTTATGCCCGCTGCTGCCGTCGGTATACGTCTATGCTCTCCCGGCAGAATCCGCTGTGCGCCGCGACCATTGAGGCGCTGGCCGCCTTCCGCCGCAAGAGCGAGCTGCTCTATGATTACGCGTTTCTCTGGCATCCGGAACGCCTGCAGCGCGGCCGTCTCGCAGAGGCTCTGCAGGACGCTTCTGCATTCTCTCATACCAGCGATCCCTGCAACCTGCCTTGGATCCAGGAGCGTTTGCCGGAGCTCATCCGGCTTGCTGAGGATGACCTGCAAAATCCGCTGCCGCAGGAATGCGCTGTTCTGACACATCTTTTGATCACTTTCTGCGAGGGATATCTGCGTGCTCTTCTGCCGATCCTGTGTGACCGCGACAGCTTGAGCCGTGCCGGTACGCTGTTCTCCTGGATGCAGGAGCAGCTTCTCCGTGTTTACCGCTGCCGCGCCCGCCTGTTCCAGGCCATCCGTGAGTATTCCCTGCTCCTCTTGCCGGAAGAAGCTTACGGACAGGCACTCTACGCTCCGGATCCGCAGGAAGCAGACCGTGCAGAATTGCTGTCTACAGATCTTCGACTCTGGCTGCATACCTTCAGCGAGCGTCAGCTGCTTCAATATTTCCGTGAAAATACCCCTCTGTGGCGCGTGGAAGAAGCCATGCTCCGCCTGGAAAGCATTCACGCCCTCTCTGCCAAGGAGTATTCTCTCAATCCTCGTACCGTCCGTGCTCAGATTGAATCGATATCTCCTGCCGAAGGACTGGAACTGGCCGACCGTTGGTATCAATACACCTGCGCCAGTCTCTGCTCCTCCAGAAGCCGGATCCCGGCCGGTCGCGCCTCTGATCTGTGTGCCGTACAGCTGGTTCGTGCCGAGCTGTTGGCACAGCTGGATAAAAAACAGGAGCTCCACTCCTGTATCATGCAGCTTCGCTTTTTCCTGGAACATGGCTCACTCTCTTCCAAGAGGCTCCTGGATACCGTATGCGCGTTGGGCAGCCATCTGCTGGCCGCTGACACTTTGGCGCGGTACTCCTCCGCGCAGGCACTGGTTGCTTTTTACGCGCATCTAAACAGCCTCCTGCAAAAGGGCCGCTCCTTTATGACGCTGCGCCAGATCGCCTCCGTACAGGCCCAATTGAAGGAAAGCTTTCCGCAGTGCATGCTGTCTCAACACTTCTATGCTTATCTGATTCCCGCACAGGCTAAAATCAATGCCTTGCACAATGGGGCGGAAGCCTGCAGACAGGCAGCCGAAGCCGCAAAAGATCCTGTTGATGCCATCATAGCGCTTCAGGCCCTTGTCATTTGCTCCTCTGACAAAGAAGAGCCTCGTAAAATGTATCTGGAACGCCTGCTGAAGCTTCTGACGGAAGATCCGTTTCTTCTGCCGCCCGCGCTTCTGGACTACTGTGCGGCGCAGGTGCAGGAACTGGGCGCTCCGGCGGCCCTGGCGGCTCCGCTTTACCGGGTTTGGCTCCATTACGGCGCCCCCAATCTCGCCATGACGGGACTGGACGGGCAGGCTCCCAGTGCCGAACGCCTCCTGTACCGCCGACTCGCCGGCTGTTTTCTGGCAGATCACACTCCTGTGGATCCTGTTAAACTGACGGAGCGGATCTGTACTGAAATCGAAAGCCCGATACTGCAGGCATTCACTCTCCTGTGTACAGCTATCCTGGCCGGCACACGCTCTATCCGCGCCGCCTATACCCTGTCAGAATCCGCTTTCCGCCTTCTGGGCGATTTTTCAGCCGATGAACTTCCACTTGCGCAGGAACTGACCAAGGTACAGCTCATCGCGCTGTGTCTGGATGATTCCGCGTGTCTGGACGCTCTGCCTGAGCTTGTCTCCCGTTGGAAAGCACTACCGAATTCGTCTCCTAGGCCATTGACTTTCCGAACTTATACTCGCTTATGGCCTACCCGTCTGACCTATCCGGTCCCCGAATCCCTGGCGGATCTGTAAAACTTTACACTTAGCTGGCACCGAAAATAATGATTGCGAAATATTCAGAAAAGTGATACAATATCCCTCGTAAGGAGGGATATTGTTGTTTCCTGTGATCTATTATCTTTTTGTTACCGCCAAATGCCTTTTGTACCGCGGTTCCTTGAGCTTGTCCCGCAAGCGCCATTCTAACGGGCATATGTATTATTACAAACAGACCGCCGATAAGACTTATTATGTGCGGCGCAGGGACGAACCTCAGGTTCTGGCTGAATACGACGAACGGCAGAAGTGGCGTCAGGAGCGCAAGGAGCTCAACCAGCAGCTGATGAGCTTGTCGCCTTCTGAGCGCCACGAAGCCCGCCAGCAAATGAAATTATATCAGGAGCTTGGGCTTGAGAAGTTACCTCTGGACAAGGATGTATCCTTCGACGGGACGGTTCTCGACTCCAGAGCCGAGATCATTCTCTATGAGTTTTTGAAAAATCTGGGTATCGCAAGTGAACATAATCGTCCGATTGATTCTGGATCTTATAGCTATTGGCCGGATTTTACATTTACCATTAATGGCAAAAGGATCTATCTGGAACACATGGGCAAACTGGATGACCCGCAATATCGTCGCAAGCAAATTGAAAAGATCAGAAATTACAAAACCCATGACATCCGCCTCGGCGAGAACCTAATCATCACAAGCTCCCATAGACACTTCCAGGCACCCAGGATCCTCTGGCAATTAGTCATCCGCGGAGTTTTGTCAGCATCAAAAGCAAGGAGGC
>CAVGBV010000012.1:30237-35117 GCA_963627615.1 Alloprevotella sp. | reverse complement strand
TGGGTGTCCAGTATTGGGGGTACATATCACGTGCGACAGCTCATAAATCGATCTTATTCCTCTTCTTCACTTAACAATGCACGTGCAAACTCCTGCGGATGGAATGGCTGCAGATCCTCGATGGATTCTCCGACTCCGATATATTTGACCGGAATTCCAAGCTCCGAAGCAATGGCAATCACTACGCCGCCTTTGGCTGTTCCGTCCAGTTTGGTCAGGACAATTCCCGTAATCGGCGCGCTCTCCGCAAAAAGCTTAGCCTGCATCAGCGCGTTTTGTCCGGTTGTGGCATCCAGAACCAGGAGCACCTCCCGCCTTGCCTCCGGAAATTCCCGTTCCAGAATGCGGAAAAGCTTGTTCAGCTCTGCCATCAGATTCTTTTTATTGTGCAGCCGCCCCGCCGTATCGCAGATCAGGACATCCGCATGCCGCGACTTCGCTGCTGCCGCGGCGTCATAGACAACCGCTCCCGGATCGGCTCCTTCCTGGTGACTGATCATCTCCACTCCGGCCCGTTCTGACCAGACGCGAAGCTGATCGATGGCGGCGGCTCGGAATGTATCCGCCGCAGCCAGAATTACCTTCTTGCCAGAGGCTTTCAACTGCGCCGACAGCTTACCGATGGTCGTCGTCTTACCCGCGCCGTTGACACCGATCATCATTACGATACTCATCCGATCCGGATCCGTAATCGACAGATCTCCGGTCTCCAGAAGATCTGCCATCTGCTGCATCAGCAGCTCCTTGACCTCTTCCGGCCGTTTCAGACGCTGCTGCATGGCTTCTTTTCTCAGATTCTCCACCAGACGAACCGAGGTCGTCATTCCCATATCTGCCAGGACCAGCGTCTCTTCCAGCTCTTCATAAAAGTCGTCATCCACTTCATCATATGCGCCAAAGAGCTGTTCGATCCCGCCCATCAGGTTGTTGCGCGTTTTCTCCAGTCCTTTTTTCAGACTATCAAATAATCCCATCTCGTTCCTCCTACTCGAATTTCACCGATATACACTTGGAGACACCCTTCTCCTCCATTGTGATACCATACATTGTCGAAGCCGCCTCCATTGTTCCTTTCCGGTGCGTGATCACAATAAACTGAGTGGTGCCGCACAGCGTCTTTAAAAATTCCGCGTACCGATTGACGTTGGCATCATCCAGAGCCGCTTCGATCTCATCCAGAATACAGAACGGCGCCGGTTTTAACTGCTGAATCGCGAACAATATGGCAATCGCCGTCAGAGCCCGCTCACCGCCGGAAAGCGCTGCCATATTTTTGAGGGTTTTGCCTGACGGCTGGGCGATAATCTCAATGCCGGACTCCAGCGGATTGCCGTCTTCCTCCAGACGAAGCATTCCCTTGCCGCCGCCGAACATCTGGCGAAACACCTGATTGAACTGCTCCGAGATCTTGCCGAATCCTTCCCGGAACTGCTTTTCCATCTGCTCGGTAAGCTGGTTGATGATATCCTGGAGACTTGCTTCCGCATTACGGACATCCTCTAACTGGGAACGCAGAAAATCACAGCGTTCCCGCAGCGTCTCATATTCCTCTATGGCGTGGATATTCACGCTGCCCAGCGCCTTGATCTCTTCTCTAAGTTCTGCGCTTCTCCGCTGAACAGCCGCGTGGCTCTCCACTGGCGGAAGCTCCAGCCGAAGGGCCGCGTTATAGGTCAGTTCATACTTTTCCCAGATGCGGTCCTGCAGCTCCGCCAGATCCTTCTTAGCCCTGCCTGCCTGCGTATCCAGACGGTACTCTTCCTTTTCCAGGCTGCTGACTGTCTGAATCGATTCCTGCGCCGCGGCGATCGTCTTGCGGTGCCGCGCTTCCTTCTCCGCCTTTTTCTGATTCAGGACGTCGATCTTCTGCGCGTATTCCTGTATCGCCTTGCCTACCTCTCCGAGTTCCGCTTCAAAACGCTTGGTCTCCTCTTCCAGCCGCGCAAGCTCTGTCTCGGCCTCTTCAATCCGGGCCGTATATTGCTGAACCGACTGCTGATCCTGCTCAATATCGATCTGTTCACTTTCCGCAGAACGCTGCATCGATGCGATCAGCTGCTCCGATGTGCTGAGCTCGATACGGTTCTGCATCATCTGCGAACGAATTTCTTCCTTCTGTTTGCGTCCTGCCTCTTCCGCCTGACTCTGCGCTTCTACACGCCCCCTGCATTCTTCAAAAGCCCGCTGTGTGTCGCTCAGCTCCTGCCGCAGCTTGTCCATAGAGCTTTGATTCTCCTGCAGGTTCTTCACAAGCTGCGCTTTTTCCTTCTGCGCTTCTTCCAGCTGGTTTTGCGCCATCTGCAGCAGCAGCTCCGCCTGATCATAGTCCGACTGTTTTTTCGCCAGAACAGCGGACGCTTCCTCACGCCTTTGAGCAAAGGTATTCATCTGTTCCGCTTGGCCCTGGCGCTGCGCGGCTAACTCTGCTGCCGCCATTTCACACTGGCGTCCTTCTTCCTGCGCCGCGGCAAGCTCTTTATGGAGCGTATCCAGCTCTCCCTTACGGTTCAGAATGGTCGCTGTCTTACCGCCCGTGCTTCCACCCGTGATCGCACCGCCGATATTAAAAATATCACCCTTGAGAGTGACCACCCTCAGATACTGTCCGTAGCGATTGGCAACGGCCGACGCGTAATCAAAATTCTCGGCGACAACTACATTCCCGAGAAGTCTGGAAAAGATCTTCTGATACCGGCTGTCATATCCGATCAGTTCATTGGCGTATCCGATCACACCGGGCATATTCAGCATCTGCTCTTCCCGGCGCACCTCCCGCCCGTGCAGCTGATCCAAAGGCAGAAATGTCGCCCGTCCTGCCTTTTTCCCGCGCAGGTACTCGATCAGCTCCTTGGCTGTCTGCTGCGTATCAGTGATGATATTCTGCACAGCGCCTCCCAGAGCGATTTCGATCGCTGTCGAAAGTCTGGCCGGCACCTGAATCACATCCGCTACCGTCCCCAGGACTCCTCTATACTGTTCCGGATTCATCCGGGCCCGCTGCATGATCGCTTTTACGCTTCCCGCATAGCCTTCATACTCATGCTCCAATTCCTGAAGCCACTGTATTCTGGACTGCGCCTGACGCACCTTCTGCTGCGCCTCCTGCTGTGCCTCCACCGCCCGCTTCTGCTTTTCACGGATAGCACTGATCTGATCCGTAAGCTCCAGAACCTTCTGACTATAGGCATCATACTCCGCCTGCGTCTTTTGCAGCAACTCCTGCTTTTCTCTCGCGTCTTCTCCGCGGCTGGACAGCTCCTCCTGCAGTTTCCGCAGGCGCTGCTCAATATCTCCCTGCTGCCCCTGCTCCTGCTCCTGACGCACTTCCTGTCTGGCAGAAGAATCCCGCAGTAAGTCTAATGTCCGGCGCAGCTCCTCCAGGTTCTTCTGCTCCGCGTCCAGCGTCTCTTTGCATATTCTGTAGTCTTCCTGTACCTTCTGATTCTCTACTGCCAGTCGGCTCTGCTGTTCCTGCTGCCGGACAAGCGTATCCTGCAGCTGCCGCAGCTGTTCCTGCTCCTTAGCATAGGTCTGTGTCCGGCGCTTCAGGCGTGTCTCCGCTTCTTCTAAGTGAATCTGCGCATTTTTCTTGTCCTTACGGAGCTGGTCCATCTTCTCCTGATACACACGTCTGTCTCCGTCCTGGCTCTCCCGGCGGACACGCAAATCGTTCAATGCCCGTACGGCGGCAGAAGCCTCCGCCTCCGCCTCTTCGGCTTCCTTCTGGGCTGCTTCTATCGCCTTTTTCCCTTCGGCCTGAAGCGTCCTTGCCTCCTCCAGCTGTACCCGCAAATCTTCCAGCTTTTGCTGGGCCGCTGTATGCTGTCCCATCAGCTGGTCATACTGGCGCAAAAAGGTCTGAACCTCCAGCCCCTTCAGCTCCGCCGTCCGTTCTAGATAGATCTTAGCCTCCCGTGCCTGCTTCTCCAGAGGCTCCAACCGAAGCGAGGCCTCATCCAGAACACTGCTGACCGTCTGCAGGTTATTTCTCTCTTCGATCAGCTGCTTATTGGCCTCTTCCCGCCGCACCTTGAATTTGACAATACCCGCGGCCTCTTCAAAGATCATCCGCCGATCCTGCGGTTTATTGGAGAGAAGCTGATCGATTCTGCCCTGACCGATGATCGAATATCCATCCTTACCGATACCGGTGTCCATTAAAAGCTCCTGCACATCTTTTAAGCGACACCGTACCCCGTTGATCAGATACTCGCTCTCTCCAGAACGATACATCTTGCGGCTGATCGCCACTTCATCATAATCATAGTTCAGACTTCGGTCCTGATTGCCGAGCACCAATGTCACCTGCGCATAGTTCACCGGGCGCCTGCGCTCCGTCCCCGCAAATATCACATCCTCCATACGGCTGCCCCGCAGCGACTTTGCGCTCTGCTCTCCCAGAACCCAGCGGATCGCGTCGGAAACATTGCTTTTCCCGCTGCCGTTCGGTCCTACAATCGCCGTGATTCCTCCATGAAAGGTCAAGGTCAGCCGGTCCGCAAAAGATTTGAAACCGACAATCTCTACGCTCTTTAACTCCATTCCTACCCTCGTATCCGCTCCAGCGCCTGCGCCGCAGCCTTTTGTTCCGCTTCTTTTTTACTGCTTCCGCTGCCGGTTCCATACCGCTCTCCGTTGTAATATACGCTCATTACAAAAGTTCTGGCATGCGGAGGGCCGCTCTCCTCCTCCAGCCGGTATTCGATCGCACCGCTTTCCCTGGCCTGTATGTATTCCTGCAGTCTGGTTTTATCGTCTCGCAGATCGGACCCCTGCCGCAGGCGGCTGAGCACCCAGCTCTCAATCAGCGGCGCGACTGATTCCAATCCGCCGTCCAGGTAGATTGCGCCAAAAATGCTCTCCACCAGATCCTCCAATAC